>DAOVLG010000065.1 GCA_030631385.1 Candidatus Coatesiibacteriota bacterium
AGGATGATCCTTTCCCTCGCGCTTGGGTTGGCGCTCTCGATTATCGTGGTCAGCTTCTTCGGCGGGATGGAGACGGCGGGTATCTCGGTCAACCGGGTGCGGCTCACCACGGCCGCCCGCGGTGGCGACCGGCGGGCCCGCATGATCCTCAGGCTTCTGGAGACCCCGGATCGGTTGATCACCACCTGTCTCGTGGGCACCAACATCGGGGTGGTCGGCGCCTCGTTCATCGCCACCGCCCTCACGGTGGAGCTCCTCCCGGAGAGCGCCGCGGCCTGGGCCGTCCCCATCACGATCCTCCTGTTGACCCCCATCCTGATGGTCACCGGTGATCTGTTGCCCAAGACCATCGGCCGGGTTTACGCCGACCGTCTGACCGTCGCGCTGGCCTACCCCCTGAACGTGCTGGACTGGGTCCTGAAACCGATCTCTTTGGTGGCTTCCGGGTTGTCACGCCTGCTCTTTCGTCTGCGGGGGGTCAAGCCGGGGAGCCAGCAGCGGATCACGCGGGAGGAGCTGCGGGTAATGATGCGCCGGGGGGCGCGGGGGGAGGTCATAGACGGCCGGACCGCGCGTATGGTCGGATCGGCCTTCACCTTTTCCTCTCGCGAGGTGCGCGAGGTGATGACCCCCCTGCGCGAGGTGCGGGCGCTTCCGGGGAGAACCACCGTCCCCCAGGCCTTCGCCGCCGCCGCCGGGTCCGACGAGGCATTCATCGTCGTCTACCGGGAGCGGGTGGACGCCATCGTCGGCGTCGTGCCGGTGCTGGCGCTGATCCGCGCCCCGCTCCAGGCCACCCTGGACAGGATCATGACCGATCCTCTCTTCGTGCCCGAGAGTAAGAATCTCCGGGGGATGCTGGAAACCTTCCGCCGGCGGCAGGTGAACCTGGCCGTGGTGGTGGACGAGTACGGCAGCACCCTGGGCGTCGTTACCCTGAACGACGTGGTGGGGACCATCACCGAGGCGACCCGGGGAGAGGACCTCGCCGAACCCGGTCCCCTGGAGCCCGGCGAGCCGCTCACCGTACCCGCCGAGCTGCCCCTGGCCGAACTGGCGGAGCGATACGAGATAGTGCTGCCCGAGGGCGACTACGCCACCGTGGGCGGCTTCCTGATTGACCGCCTCGAGCGCATCCCCCGGGCCGGCGAGGAGCTCACGCACGCCGGTTACCGTTTCCGGGTACAGGACGCCACGCCGCGCCGCATCGTTTCCATCGTGATCGAACGGGTTTAAAGATGCCCTCGGAGGATGCCAGGGGGTGTTGAGTGGTTGGTCAGGGCTTGGGTTGCTAATTGACCTGACCGTTCAAGAAATCGCTTTAGTATCCACCTTTTGGTCGGTGGTGCGAACAAACGCGGGGCGGTGGCACAGGTTTTTGCACTGCAAGGCCCGGCGGACTATCTCGATGTTTGTTTGCGCAAAAACTGTGCCACCGCCGACGCCTTGGCGAACATGAATTTCGAGGAGATGGACTTCGAGAACGCCGACGGAGTGACCGTCCCGTACTCCTGGCTCTCCGCCGAGGAGCGCGAGGAGGTGCGGGAGGCCTTCCGTGAGGCGGCGGAAGCGCTGCGCGAGGCGGCGAGCGAGTTCGAGTAAACCGGCGTTTTTTCGCAGATGCCGGTGTGTTATACTGGCGCCAATTCTGGCCGAATCGGCCGGAAAAAAGGGAACATTGCACGGGTCAACCTGGAGGGAAAATGGCTAAACTGACGTTTCTTATCATCGCCGCAGTCCTGTTCCTGCTGGCCGCCGCTTATCTCTACGAAGACCAGGACGTCGAGTGCGACGTAACGGATGACTGCGGGATGGCCGCCGCGGAGGAGCCCGAGACGTGCGACGATTGCACCTGCACGGATACCGGGGACTGCGACTGCGGTACGGTGGTCGTCGAGTGTAGTTTGTCCTGTGACGACTGCTTGTGCACCGATACCGGCGGGTGCGAGGGGTGCACCGGCGAGGCCTGCGACCGCGACGAGCCGGTCTGCGAGCCCGGCAACCCCGATTGTCCAAAGACCGGTGATTAGTCAGCGGCAGCGCGATAAAAAAGCGGGCTCCCGGCCCATTTTTATACTACATTACCGCTGTATAAGTCGCAATTCCTCGTAGGGGTGGCCCTCTGTGGCCGCCCGCCAACGCAGCGCGTTGGATAGCAGTTAAAGCGGCGGGGTGCAGAAACCCCGCCCTACGGAATAATCCCCCCTCACCCTAACCCTCTCCCCAGAGGGGCGAAGGAGATAGAGACAAGGGGCTTTTGCCCCTTGCATTAAACTTAAAACAAGGGGTTGTAACCCCTTGTCTTTTATTAAGTGGTTGGACCTTAGATAACCAGCGAGGGATTGTCGTTACCTTTTCAAGAGTTCCAGGCAGACCTCGGCCCCCCGGCGGCCCGACAGGAGCATGGCGCCGAAGGTCGGTCCCATGCGCGTCAGGCCGTGGAAGGCGGCCACGCTCATCCCCACCGCCACCAGGCCGGGGTAGACCTCGCCGGTGTGCCGGACGATCTCGTCCTCGGAGCGCTCGATCCACATCGGCTGCTCCCCTTTGAGCTCCATCAGTCCCCGCTCGGCCAACAGGTTCATCACCCCGGCCTCGTGGCCCGTGTCGTCCACGACCAGCCTGGACTCGAGGCAGACCGGGTCCAGGGTGTCCAGGCCGCGGGGGATGTAGTCCAGGGCGGTCCAGTTGACGACGACGCCGCCGAGACGCGCGTCCTTGAGATTTACCTTCGTCCCCGGCCCTTTCCCCCGCAGGACCACGTCGTAGACCGTGGTGCAGTTAAGGATGGCGGCCCCGGCTTTGTAGGCCGCGACGATGAAGCTGGCGCAGTTCAAGGGCGCGGGCGAGGTGTAGAGGCCCGGTCCGGCCTCGTCGTAGTGGATGCCGAACTCGCTCAGTATCTTCTGGGCCGGTTCGCGGTAGGTTAAAGGCGCCATGAAGTAGCCGCCGGTCCAAAAACCGCCGCCCAGGTGCGGGTTGCGCTCCACCACCAGGACCTTGACTCCGGCGTTGGCCAGGTCGTGGGCGCAGATGAGTCCCGCCGGACCGCTGCCGACCACCACGACGTCGCACTCGGCGTATGAGTCCACCATCCGGGACCACTCGCGTACGATGGCCCGGGTGACATCGCTCTCTCTCACCGGGGCGAAGATGGGCATGGTTCTCCTCTGTTACTACCGCGGAGCGGCTTGGGATTGAGGTGCGAGGATATTAACCCCTGTGGAGCTGGGGGTCAAGATTACGGGGTGTTGCAATGGTCCTTGTGTTATCATCTTCCTGGTTCCTGACAATTGCAACCATCTTCGGAGTTGACATGGCCGAATATTTCATCCTGGTAGTGAATCCCGGTTCCACCTCGACCAAGGTGGCCGTTTACGCCGACGAGGAGCCCATCCACGAGAGGAGTCTCCAGCACGTGAAGCTCGACCTGGAGGGTTTTTCCCGGATCTGGGACCAGTACGCCTTCCGCAAGCGGATCATCCTGAATTTTTTGGAGGAGGTCGGCTTCGATTTGGGGAAGCTCTCCGCCGTCGTCGGCCGCGGCGGGCTCTTCCAGCCGGTGGTCTCCGGGACCTACGAGGTCAACGAACTGATGATCGGCGACGGCCGCAACGGGTACTCGGGTGAGCACGCCAGCAACCTGGGCTGCGCCCTGGCCTACGGCATCGCCTGGGACCTGGGCATCCCGAGCTACATCGTGGACCCGCCCTCGGTGGACGAGTTCCCCTCCGTGGCCAAGCTCTCCGGGCTTCCCCATCTTCCCCGCCAAAGCCTCTTCCACGCCCTCAACGTGAAGGCCACCGCGCGCCACGCCGCCAGGGACCTGGGCAAGAGTTTGAACGAGACGAACATCGTCGTGGCCCATCTGGGGGGCGGAATCTCCATCGTCGCCCTGGAGAAGGGACGGGCCATCGAGGCCCACAACGGGCTCTACGACGGCCCCTACACCCCGGAACGCGCCGGCTCCCTGCCCACCTTCCCCCTCATGGACTGGGTCTACTCCGAGGCCCGAAAGGATACGCCCCTGGACAAACTCAAGCGGCGGTGCGTCGGTGAAGGGGGGCTCGTGGCCTACCTGGGGACCAACTCGGCCCACGAAGTGGAGGAGCGCGCCGAGAATGGCGACAAGGAGGCCCTCCGCTACCTGACCGGGATGCTCTACCAGATCTCCTACTACATCGGCGCCGTCTCGACCGCCCTGAAGGGAAAAGTGGACTGCATCGCCCTCACCGGTGGCATGGCCTACGGAAAGATCGTCGTCGAGCGGATCACCGACTGGGTGAGCTGGATCGCCCCGGTGAAGGTCTACCCGGGGCAGGACGAGATGGGGGCCCTGGCCCAGGGGGCGCTGCGGGTCCTGCGCGGCGAGGACCAGGCACTCACCTATCCGACCTACGTGGGCGACGAGGAGTAGGTTGTAAGAAGGTTGTGAATGTCGAAAGAAATTAGAGTACCGTTGTATGGCTTTGTAGATTTTTCCGACCTTGAATTGGAATTAATCGACACGGATTGGATGCGACGTCTTAAAAGAATTCGTCAACTTGCCTTAACCGATGAGGTCTATCCCGGCGCAGTTCATACTCGTTTTGAACACTCGTTGGGGGTTGTTCATGTTGTAAGTGAGATGTTTAGATCAATATTTAAAGAGAGGAAGAAGAACCGAGATTTTTTAAATCAGGTTTACGGGTACGAAATCACCGATGAAAAAATAGAGCGCTGGTATGTTATCCTTCGGTTGGCTGCACTTTTACACGATATTGGTCATGCTCCCTTTTCTCACGCAAGTGAAGAGCTGTTTCCAATAAATTCAGCAACGGGTAAACCTTATACTCACGAAAACTACACCGCAGCTATCATCAGGGGACCTTTAAAACGCTTAATAGATGGTAAAGTTGAGGTATTTGGAGAGGTCGATAGTAGTATTACCGCCGATCTTATCGCTAATTTTTTTGATAAGCCATCAAAACTTGGTAAATTAAAGGTTTGGCATCCGTTAATATCTGGTCAGTTGGATGCTGACCGGTCCGATTATCTACTCCGTGATTCATACCACCTCTACGTTAAATACGGTTGGTATGATTTAGATCGTATAATTGAAACAATTTCATTAGCGCGTGACCCAGCTACAGCACCGGAAATGGGAGGTGAAGATATTCCAGGTGATGTGGTGGTTGCAATCGAGGAGGGAGGTAGGCAAACGGCAGAGGGTCTAGTTATTGCGCGTTATATGATGTTTTTACAAGTTTACTTTCACCACGCACGCCGATCCTTTGACCATCACTTGTGTGAGGCACTAAAAGCCTTATTACCCACTAAAAAATATCCAGATCCAGATTGTTTATCTGAATACTTTGAATTAGATGATACAAATATTTGGCAGTTGATGCTGGCTCGTAGAGATAATCCAGACGCAATGGCTATAATTGAGAGGAAACACGATCGCTTTTATGCAGAAACGGTAAAAATCCCAAATGATGATAAAGATTATGAAAGGGAATTGAAACAGATTAGAGCTAAACGTAAAAGTGTAGGAAATTGTCACAAATGGGAAGATGAATCAGTAAAGAGTTGGTATTCATTCAATTTAGACGATAATCCTATTTATATAGTAAATCCATTGGATGAGAACAGAGAGGCCGAAGATTTAAGGTTATGTTCTCCTGTTGTTGAGAAACTCAGCGCAGCAAGGTTTTGGCGATATTACACCGATTATAAACACAGAGACGAAGTAAAAGAGTTGCTAAAAGGGGAGGTATGATGTCTGTGGAGAGAAAGGAAGTGATGTTGGAGGTTATTAATTCGATCCCTCCTCCACTTTCAAAGACTGCGCTTGTCAAGTTACTCTATTTCCTCCAAGAATGCTACGACGTTGGTTTAGGGTACGAGTTTACCTTTTACACTCACGGTCCCTATACACATGAGATTTTAAAGGAACTAGACTGCTTATATGAAGATGGTCTAGTTAGGATTGAGAGGCGACCGGACCTTTTTCAAGGGTATCCAGGTTTTGCCATTTTCGGTACACCGGTAGAACAGGAATTAGGAGAAGGGATAAATAAGAAGATAAGCACGTTACGTGATCGCTTCGGTTTAAGGAATGCTAGAGAGCTTGAGCTACGAGCTACATTGCATTTCATCAGGCATTTTGGGGGCTTAGAGGGGGGTGAACTGTTCAGCACAGTTCACGAGATGAAACCGAAGTACAACATGGAGGAGATAGAACAAGCTGGAAGAGAATTAAAGGATCTTCTTTAATTGATGTGCTTGAAAAGGCCCCGGGTGGGGCCTTTGTTTTTTGGTTTTTCGTTTACCGGTTACTCATCCGCGCCGGCGCGCAGGCAGTAGACGTTGCCGGCGAAGTCGCCGATGTACACGAAGCCGTCGGCCACGGCGGGGACGCCGTCCTCGACGATCCCCGGCACGTCTTGCCCCCAGACCAGCGAGGCGTCGGCGGCCGCCAGGCAGGTAACGGTACTACCCTGACCGAAGTAGACGTTGGCGTCGGCGACGACCACCCCGGCGATCTCCGCCCCGTCGTAGGTCCGGGTCCAAACCTCGGCGCCCGAGGCCGAATCCAGGCAGAAGACGGTGTCGTCGGCGGCGAAGACCACGTAGCCGTCGCCGGCCACGGGCTCGGTGGGAAAGTCCGTCCCCGAGTCGTACTCCCACTCGAGGGTTCCATCTTCGGCGTCCCGGCAGGCCAGGGTCCCGAAGCCGTCGGCGGTGTAGACGAAGTCGCCGTGCAGCTCCGGTTTTTCGTGGATGTAGTTCGTCGCAGGCGATTGCCAGATGACCGAGCCGTCGTCGGCATCCAGGCAGGTGACGAAGTTCCCACCGTTGAACTCGGCGAGGTAGACCATGCCGCCCCCAACCACGGCGCCGGTCACGAAGGCGTCGGATTGGTGACGCCACTGCTCGCTTCCGTCGGCGGAGGCGAAGCGGTAGAGACTCTGGGAGCGTGAGGGGTAGTGGAAACCGTCGGCGATTACATCACCGGCGTGAGAGGCTGGACCGGTGGTCAGGACGCCCGCGAGGCCCTCGCTCCAATCCTCGGTGCCGGATGCGGCGTTCAGGCAGAAGAGCGTCTGAGAGGACTCCCAGCCGTCATCGGTGTGGCTGTTGAAGAAGACCAGGCCCTCGTCGCCCACTACAGCGCCGGCGAGGATCGGGCCGTCGGCGGCGAAGCGCCAGACCTCGGTTCCGTCCTCGGCGTTGATGCAGTAGAGGTTGTAGTCCCGGCTGCCAACGTAGACCCGGCCGTCGGCGATAACCGGTCGTGCGACGACCGAACCGCCGGTGGAGAAGGTCCACACCAGACGCGGCTCGTCGCCGTCCCCGTTTCCATCTCCGTTTCCGTCCCCATCGCCGTCCCCGTCGGCGGGCGTGGTGCAGAAGACGAGGCCGAAGGCGGCAACCAGGGCTAAAAGAATCGTCAAAAACAAGACGGTAAAACGCATCGGAACATCCTTCCGCGGTGTGCAATTTTAGCAAGTTAACCACCCGCCTTGGTCTTTGTCAAGCCGCGGGTTTGCCTCTGTGTAGTCTATTTCGCCCCTCACCCTAGCCCGTGAGCGACTGCTCATCCCACAGGGAGAGGGGACATATGGAAGCCCTCACCCCGGCCCGTGAGCGAATGCTCATCCCACGGGGAGAGGGGACATATGGAAGCCCTCACCCTAGCCCGTGAGCGACTGCTCCTCCCACAGGGAGAGGGGACATATGGAAGCCCTCACCCTAGCCCGTGAGCGACTGCTC
>DAOVLG010000091.1 GCA_030631385.1 Candidatus Coatesiibacteriota bacterium
GGAGTTCACCGTAGAGCTCGATACCCTGCTCCCGGCCATCAGCCAGAGACCGGACCTGGAGTTCCTCCCTGGAGATGGCTTCAAGATCACCCGGCGGAACACCATCGAGGTCAACCCCGGCACCATGATGACCGACATACCGGGTGTGTTCGCCGGGGGCGACGTCGTCGCCGGACCCTACTTCGCCACCGACGCCATGGGCCACGGGAAGCTGGCCGCCAAGTACATCCACCGATACCTGCGGGGCGGGGACATGACACCCGAATACTCCGTGACCAAGCCGGTAGCCCAGGTCGAGCCCTACGAGATGACCCCCGACGAGGTTGAAACCATCGTATCCAGGGCCGATACTCCATTGCAGAATGTAGCCGAGCGGATCAGGAACTTCGAGTCGGTTGAACTCGTCCTCGACGAGGCCGCCGCGATTGACGAGGCCAAGAGATGCCTGCGCTGCGACTGGCGCTGGGAGCACGAACGCACCGAGGAATAAGGCCGAAATAGGAGGATCGTATGGTGGAGCTGACCATTGACGGTCGGAAGCTGGAGGTTGAAGAGGGAACCACGGTTCTCAAGGCCGCCGGGGATCTGGAGATAGACATCCCGACCCTCTGCTATTCGGACTATCTCGAGCCCTACGCCGGCTGCCGGCTGTGCACGGTCAAGGTGGGCGACGGAGACGACGCCTACCTGACGACGTCGTGCAATCTGGTGGCGACCGACGGGATGAACGTGGTGACCGGTGACGACGATGTCCGCCGCTCCCGCAAGATGGTGCTCGAGCTGCTGCTGGCGAAGTGCCCGACGGTGGAGATCCTCCAGGAGCTGGGCGCCGAGTATGGAGCGGACGCCTCGCGTTTCGCACCGCCTCCTCCGCCCGAGGGTGAGGAGGTCGAGGAGGACCGTTGCATACTGTGCGGGCTGTGCACGCGCATCTGTGGGCAGCGGGTCAAGGCCAACGCTATCGCGGTGAACGGGCGGGGGCACGATAGCTTCGTCTCGGGGCCCTACGAGCAGCCATCGCCCGACTGCATCGCCTGCGGCTCCTGCGTCAGCATCTGCCCCACCGGGGCGGCCAAGGTCTACGACCGTTACAACCGCCTGGTGATCCACCCCGAGCTGACCCTGGCCTCCAACAGCGCCATCCGCTTCATCACCAAGCAGATGGTCCCCAATGCGCCCACGGTCTACGAGGAAGATTGTATCAGCTTCCGGCAGAAGGCCAGCGGCAACATAGACGACGCCTGCCGGATCTGCGAGGAGTCCTGCGGCAAGGACGCCATCGCCCTGGACACCACCGACGAGGAGATCCAGATCGAGGTCGGGACCATCATCGTCACCACCGGCATGCAGGTCTTCGACCCCTCGGTCATCCCCGCCCTGGGATATCGCCGGTTGCCCAACGTAATCACCGGTATGGAGTTCGAGTTCATGACCCGGGCCGACGGCATGACCGAGGGTCACATCAAGCTCGAGGACGGCCGCACGCCGGAATCCATCGCCATTCTGCACTGTATCGGTTCCCGCGACTCCAGACACCACAAATACTGCTCCCGGGTCTGCTGCATGTACTCGCTGAAGTTCGCCCACCTAGTCCTGGAGCACACCGACGCCGAGGTCTACAACTTCTACATTGACATGCGCGCCTTCGGCAAAGGCTATGAGGCATTTTACATGCGTCTTTTAGACGAGGGCGTTCACTTCATCCGCGGCAAGGCCGCCGAGGTCGTACAGGATGGCGATAAGCTCCTGGTGGTCGCCGAGGACACCCTGCTTGGTGCTACACGTGAGATCCCGGTGGACATGGTCGTACTGTCAACCGCCCTGGAGGCGCGGGACAACGCTAACGAGGTGCGTCGGATCGTGGGCATCGGCTGCGGCGACGAGGGCTTCTTCCAGGAGATGCACCCCAAGCTGGCCCCCGTGGCCACCACCACCGACGGGGTGTTCATCGCCGGCGCTTGTCAGGGGCCCAAAGACATCCCGGACTCGGTGGCTCAGGGGGCGGCGGCGGCCGCCGAGGCACTGTCACTCATCGGTAAGGGCAAGGTGGAGATCGAACCGATCACCGCGGTGATTGACGAGGAGCTCTGCTCCGGGTGCCGTTACTGCATCCAGAATTGCCCCTACACGGCGATCTCCTACGACGAGGAGAAAAAGATATCGGTCGTCAACAGCGTACTGTGCAAGGGCTGCGGCACCTGCGTGGCCGGCTGCCCCTCCGGCGCCTCCCACCAGAAGCACTACAGCGACGTTCAGATCTACGCCGAGATCAAAGGTCTCCTGCAGCTTTGAACGCCGAGTCCTGTGTCGGAGAGGTTGGGCTGAGGGGAGTGAGGTCCGGGGCGATACTAAGGGGGGGAAACCCGACCGGACGACGGAGATCATTGGGACGCGGGATGTATCATTTTTTTGGATCGCTCGCCGGTTTCGGACCAGCCTGTCGGTTTAAGACCTTTTATGGGAACTGAATACAGCGGATCAGTTGTACACCCGAGCGGCGCGTTTGGTATCTCTAACGCAAGAGTAACCAATGAAATATGGCATATAAGATCGTCTGGTAAATCTTCATCTATAAGCGGTTTTCTCGTTGTCGTTCAAAAGACTCACCCCGTTGCCAAATATCTTGGGAAACAAAGCGTGGCTAATAACTACCTCGAACCGAGGATCACAGGTTTCCCGTACCACCGGTGCTCCCGAACCGGAGCAAACTTGGCGCGTATCAGCCGCATCGGGTGCCCGCCCGGCCTCACCCCCGTCGAGTCCGTCCTACCCTAAGAGGATATAAAAGATGAGCCAGAACGGTAAGGGAAGAATCGGCGTATACATCTGTCACTGCGGGACGAACATCTCGCACATGGTTGACGTGGAGGCGTTGGCCCGGTTCGCCGCCACCCTGCCCAACGTCGTGGTGGCCAAGGAGTACAAGTACATGTGCTCCGAGCCTGGACAGGAGCTCATCGGAACCGACATCGAGGAGCGCGGGCTGACCCGGGTGGTGGTGGCCTCCTGCTCGCCGCTGATGCACGAGGTCACCTTCCGGAGGGCGGTACAGGACGCGGGGATGAATCCCTACCTCTTCCAGATGACCAACATCCGGGAGCACTGCTCCTGGGTGCACGACGACAAGGCCCGGGCCACCCAGAAGGCCGAACGACTGGTCCACGCCGCGGTGCGCCGCGTGGGCGAGCAGGTGGCCCTCGAGGAGAAGGAGGTCCCGGTCCACCCCGACTCCATGGTCGTGGGCGCCGGGATCGCCGGCATCGAGGCGGCGCTTCGCATCGCCGATTCGGGCAAGAAGGTCTACCTGGTGGAGAGGGAACCCACCATCGGCGGCCACATGGCCATGTTCGACAAGACCTTCCCCACCATGGACTGCGCGGCCTGCATCCTCACCCCGAAGATGGTCAACGTGGGCCAGCATCTCAACATCCGGCTCATGACCATGGCCGAGGTGGAGGAGGTCTCGGGCTACGTCGGCAACTTCAAGGCGAAGGTCCGCCATCACGCCCGCTACGTTACCGACGCCTGCACCGGCTGCAACGATTGCGTAGAGGTCTGCCCGGTCGTACTTCCCAACGAATTCGAGCAGGGACACTCGGACCGCCGCGCGATCTACCGCATCTTTCCCCAGGCCGTGCCAAACTGGTTCGTCATTGATAAGAAGGGCGTCCCGATGTGCGAGGAGACCTGTCCCATCCATACCCGCACCCAGGGATACGTCAACCTGATCGCCGAGGGGAAGTTCACCGAAGCGCTCAAGGTCATCCGCGACGTCAACCCCTTCCCGGCCACCCTGGGACGGGTCTGTCATCATCCCTGTGAGGATCAGTGCCAGCGCGGCCATCACGACGAGCCGATCGCCATCTGCGCCCTCAAGCGCTTCGTCGCCGACCGGGAGATCGAGCAGGGTATGGCGACCGAGGTGATGAAGGCCGAAGAGCCGAAGGATCAAAAGGTGGCGGTGATCGGTTCCGGACCGGCCGGTTTGACCGCGGCCTACGACCTGGCCCGCGAGGGTTACGGCGTAACGGTTTTTGAAAAGTACGACGAGCCCGGCGGCCTGATGCGCACCGGCATCCCCGCCTTCCGCCTGCCCCGCGACGTGCTGGATCGGGAGATCAACTGGATCCTCGATCACGGTATCGAGCTCAGGCTTCAAAGCCCCCTCGGTGAGAGGGGCATGACCGTGGACAGCCTGTTTGAGGAGGGCTACAACGCAATCGTCCTGGCCCTGGGCACCACCAAAGGCAAGGCTCTGGGGGTGGAGGGCGAGGAGCTGCCCGGCGTGGCCAACTGTCTGGACTACCTCCGCGAGGCCAACCTCACCGGCGAGGTGGAGACCGGTAAAGTCGTGGTTGTAATTGGCGGTGGAAACGCGGCGATTGACTCGGCTCGCACCGCCTTGCGCTACGGCGCCCGTAGGGTGATGATCCTCTATCGCCGCACCCGGCCGGAGATGCCGGCCATCGAGGCCGAAGTCAACGCGGCGGAAGAGGAGGGCGTCGAGCTGCACTTCCTGGTCAGCCCCGTCGAGATGTTCGCCGGGCCCGACGGCCGTTTGGTAAAAGTCAAGTGCCAGAAGATGCGCCTGGGCGAGCCGGACGAGAGCGGGCGGCGGCGCCCGCTGCCCATCGAGGGCGAGTTCGCCCTGTTCGAGATAGACCAGTTGATCCCGGCCATCAGCCAGTTGCCCGACCTGGACTTCCTCAAAGACGACAAGGATTTCACCCTGACCAGGTGGTCCACCTTAGAGGCCGACGACTGCACCTGCCAGACCGGTAAGGCCGGTGTCTTCGCCTGCGGCGACGCGGTTAACGGAGCGGGCACGGTGGTGGAGGCGATGGCCTCAGGCCGCAGGGCCGCCACCGCCGTCAAGTTGTTCCTCCAGGGCGAGGACCTCGAGGTCCTGCGCACCGAGGAGCATCGCCCACCGGAACTGCCGCTGATGGACAACGTGCGCTGCCCCGAAAAACCGAAACAGGCACGCCAGCGCATACCCCACAACCCCGAAGCGGGCATCTCCCTGGAGGAGGTCGAGATGGCCTTCTCCGAGGAGCAGGCGGTTGATGAGGCCAAACGCTGCCTGGCCTGCGGCGGCTGCTCCGGCTGCCGCGTCTGCTCCGACGCCTGCGAGGCCAACGCCATAGATCACTTCATGACCGATACCATCGAGGAGGTGGATGTCGGCGCGATCATCGTCGCCACCGGCTTCGAGCCCTTCGATGTGCGCGAGGTTCCGCAGTACGGCTGGGAGCGCTTCCCCGACGTGCTCACCGGCCTGGAGTTCGAGCGCCTGTGCAACGCCAGCGGGCACACCGGCGGGCACATCGTTACCGCGGACGGCCGCGAGCCCGAGGCGGTGGCCATCCTGCACTGCATCGGCAGCCGCGATGAGAACCACAACCCGTGGTGTTCCCGCGTCTGCTGCATGTACTCCTTGAAGTTCGCCTTTTTGGTCAGGGACCACACCGAGGCCGAGGTTTACGAGTTCTACATTGATATGCGCGCCTTCGGCAAGGGCTACGAGGAGTTCTACAAGCGCCTGCTCTCTGAGGGCGTGCACTTCATCCGCGGCAAGGCGGCCGAGGTGACCGATTCCGTCGAGTACCCCGGCGAGGAGGGGAAGCTCATCGTCGTCGCCGAGGACACCCTCTTGGGCGGAACCCGGCGCGTCCCGGTGGACATGGTCATCCTCTCCGGCGGTCTCAAGCCCCGGGCCGATTCCGACGAGGTCGCCAAGACCCTCCACCTCTCCTGCATGCAGGGTCAGTTCTTCCTCGAGAAGCACCCCAAGCTGGCCCCGGTGGATACGGCCAACGACGGCATCTTCCTCGCCGGCGCCTGCCAGGGACCGAAGGACATCCCCGATGCGGTGGCCCAGGGAGCGGCGGCGGCCGCGGCGACCCTTTCCCTGATAGACAGAGGCAAGGTCATCCTCGAACCGATCAAGGCCTACATTGACGAGGACCTCTGCAGCGGGTGCAGGCTCTGCATCCAGAACTGCCCCTACGACGCCATCATCTTCGACACCGAGAAGAAGGTGTCGGTGGTCACCGAGGAGCTCTGCAAGGGGTGCGGGACCTGCGTGGCCGGCTGCCCCTCCGGCTCCGCCTCACAGCAGGGCTACGAGGACGGGCAGATCCTGGCCGAGATGGAAGGCATGCTCGCCGGTATCGTTGAGGAAAGCGCCCTCGCCTGAGAGGCGCACAGCTCGGAAGGCATTCGGGAGCACGTTCCCGTCCAACCTTCTCGGGAGTTGACACATGGCTCAAGAAGGCTTCGAGCCCAGACTGATAGGCTTCCTCTGCCGCTGGTGCTCCTACACCGGCGCGGACCTGGCGGGTATCAGCCGGATCAAATACCCGCCCAACCTCACCCCCATCAAGGTCATGTGCTCCGGCCGGGTGGACCCCACCTTCATCGTCCAGGCCTTCGCCTCAGGCGCCGACGGGGTGCTCATCGCCGGCTGCCATCCCGGTGACTGCCACTACGATGTGGGCAACTACCGGGCCATGCGCCGCTATCCGATGCTGATGAACCTTCTGGAGCAGTTCGGCATCGAGCGGGACCGCGTCTGGCTCCGGTGGATCTCGGCCTCGGAAGGCAACATCTTCGCCGACACCATCCGGGAGATGACCGAGAGGATCAAGCAGCTCGGGCCCCTCAACTGGACCGAGCGGACCCGGGCCATCACCGAGGCGGTGTAGGGGCCGTTTACGCTGGAGAGAAGGGCGGAGCATTTCAGGAAGTAGCCGGGACCTGTGGCCGCCGAATGGCCCGGTTGGCTTAGGTTGCCGAATCGGTTCGACTTAACCCGCGATACCCCTCTTTCGAAGGGGAGAGGATGGGGAAGGTTATATAGATGGCAAAGCCA
>DAOVLG010000527.1 GCA_030631385.1 Candidatus Coatesiibacteriota bacterium
CGGGGTTATTGACAACTACTGGAGCACCCGCTTCCCCCACCCCGAGGTGGTCTCCTACGCCGACCGCTTGGTGACGCTGTACCTCGAGGACCGGGAACGGATAGATTCCCTGATCTGCGAGAATCTTGAGAACTACCGGCTGGAGCGCCTGGGTCACATCGAGCGGGCGCTGTTGCGCGCGGCGCTCAGCGAACTTTTAACCGGCGAAACCCCGACCAAAGTGGTGATAGACGAGGCGGTGGAGATCGCCCGGAACTACGCCGGCGAGGAGGCCACCGCCCTCGTCAACGGCGTCCTCGACCGGGCGGCGCGAAAGCTGGGACTCCTATGAAAAGGGTCCTCCTGCCACTTCTTTTCCTCACCTGCCTCGCCGCGGCCTTCGACGCCGAGGCGGCCTTCGAGCTCCTCGAGGAGCAGATGGCCCTCGGGCCGCGCTACCCGGGATCGGCGGGCCACGAGTCCTGTAAGTGGTGGCTCGTAGAACAACTCGGCAAGTACTGCGACGGGCTCACCCTGGACGCCTTCGATTACGTCTCCCCCGACGGGGCCCACGCCTTCCGTCTCACCAACATCATCGGCGTCATCAACCCCGAGGCCACGCGGCGGATCATGCTGGGCGCTCACTGGGATACGAGGATCCACGCCGACGAGGACCCGGACCCCGAGCGTCGGACCGATCCCGTTCCGGGCGCCAACGACGGCGCCTCGGGCGTGGCGGTGCTGTTGGAGCTGGCGAGGGCCTTCGCGGAGGACCCGCCCGCGGTCGGGATTATCTTCGTCCTCTTCGACGGTGAGGACCAGGGGCGCATCGGGGGGATGGAGTTCTGCATCGGCTCGGAACACCTGGCCCGCCAAGGCCCCCTCCGGTACGCCTACGGGATCGTGGTGGACATGATCGGCGACGCCGACCTAAACATCCTCCACGAGGGTAACTCTGTTCTCGATACGCCGGAGCTGGTCAAGCGAATCTGGGACACCGCGGCCGACCTCGGGACAGACGCCTTCATCCCCGGCCTCGGGCACACGGTGAACGACGACCACAAACCCTTCCTGGAGCGGGGACTGCCGACGGTTCTGATTATAGACTTCGACTACGACGTCTGGCACACGGTGGACGACACGCCGGAGCACTGCTCGCCGGAGAGCCTGGGCGCCGTGGGGCGGGTCCTGGAGAAGCTCATCCGCTCCGAATAGCGCAAGACCGGGGCGATGTAGGGTCGCCCTTCCACGGGCGACC
>DAOVLG010000352.1 GCA_030631385.1 Candidatus Coatesiibacteriota bacterium
AAACCCCGATTGCGGGATGGTCGGAGGAAACGGTCTTGATCCCCGGGGAAGGCCGCAGCCCCAGTTTACCCGTACCATCCCCACCCCTTTGACCGCGCTCTACCACTTCCTGGGGCTTGATCGGCTCTTCCCGGGGAGCCGTCGTTTCGGCCGGTACAACTACACCTTTGCCGACCGGGGCACGACCTTCGACGTCGAGGCGCTCTCCGGCTCCTGCCTGATGGTCCGGGCGGAGGCGCTGGAACGGGTCGGTCCGTTGGACGAGCGTTTCCCCTTGTACGCCGAGGACCTGGATTGGTGTCTCCGGTTTGCGCGGGCGGACTGGCGCATCTCTTACGTCCATACGGCTAAATTCATCCACTACCACGGCCGGTCCAGCAGGAAGAACCTCGTCTGGTCCAGGAAGCAGTTCCACCTGACCATGCGCAGCTTCTATAAAAAAAACCTCCGGGGTTCCTACCCGTGGTTGGTCAACCTCTTCGTGGACGTCGGGATCCTGGTGGCTCTCGGCCTCGCCCTCTGTAGAGCGTACCTCCGTTGCGCCTGACGGTCGTCCGGTTGCGGGAAGCCGGTCGCGAGGGGTTTTTAGGATTAGGGATCATCGTTCATTAACGGACCTACAGAACCTCTTAGCATTTACAGGCAACCAAGAGAAAGGGCAGGCGCAATTATCAGGTTTTGAAATGTGGCCGGGCGTTGCGTAAGATTTGTCAACAACAACGAGGAAAGTGCTTATGGATGAAGAATTGCAAGACGATCTCGTATGCCATAATTTATTGGTTCGGCTTGAGTTAGATGGAGAAGCCAAACGCGCTGCCGCTTGCAAGGCCGACTAATCAGCTGGATTCAGTCCCCTTATAAGCTTTTCTAGAATGTCTAAAACCGATAAGCTGATTCGAAACGTGCGGGTGATCCCAAAGATTATTTAGGTAGAGGGTAGGGGCCGTCTATCTTGAAGTCGGTGGCGTTTAACGTCCTGTAATCAATGCCCTTCACCACCTTGAGCGCCCACCTCACCCATTTGAGCTCGGCCGAGAGTAGGCTCAGCCGATGCTCGAAGATCAGGTATTCCGACAGGCTCATGCTGTCGGTGATGACCTTGTCCCGCCAGGCGTTCTTGATCTCACCGATTTCGCCCTCCACCGCCTTTTTTCGTTTCTGAATGATGAGTTCCAGTTTTCCGGCGGGCAGGGAGAGGGCCTTGGCGAAGGCGATGACGATGTCGAGGGAGAAAAAGAGGCGTTGGGTGTGCACGTCCAGTTCGTCGAGGCCGGTTTTGAGCGCCTTCTTCCCCCCGTCGGTGAGGGAGTAAACGTGGCGCGGGGGACGGTTGCCGAACCGGATCGTTTTTTCGACCACGTACTTGAATTTCTTCAGTTTCTTCAGGGTGTAGTAGAGGTGCCCGGTGGAAACCTCGCTCCAAAGATCGGCGTGCTTTTCTTCGAGGACGCGCTTGAGCTGATAACCGTACATCGGTTGCTCGCTTAGGAGGCCGAGCACCATCAGATCAACCTTCGTCATGATACCCTCCCCCAAGAGGGGGTTGCCGTCTAGTTACTCTTTACTTATTGTATATATATTATAGTTTACACAACCGTCGCTGTCAAGAAGACGGAGAAAGTTACCCTGCCGTCAACCGGAAGGTCCCGTTCTTCGCCGTACGTGCCGGGCTTGTGACCGTGCGTTTTTATCTGCTCCAGGGAGCGTAAACCGTTGGGATCCGCCGTCATCGAGGTTTCGGGGCTCGTTAAGCGCTACGGCGACCTGACCGCCGTGGACGGGGTTTCATTTTCGGTGGGAGCCGGCGAGGTCTTCGGTTTTCTGGGTCCCAACGGAGCCGGCAAGACCACCACGCTCTCCATCCTGGCGACCCTCTTACAGCCCACGGCGGGAACGGCCAGGGTGGCCGGCTGCGATGTGGTAAAAAACCCCGCCGGCGTCAGGCGTGAGATCGGCATCGTGTTCCAGGAGGTGTCCCTGGATACCAAGCTGACCGCCAGGGAGAACCTGGATTTCCACGCCCGTATCTACCGGGTGAGCGATCGGAAGGCCCGCGTAGCCGAGATGCTCGAGTTCATGGAGTTGACCGATTGGGGCGACAAGCTCGTGGAGAGACTTTCCGGCGGCATGCGACGCAGGCTGGAGGTTTCCCGGGCCCTGCTGCACCGCCCGCGGGTGCTCTTTCTTGACGAGCCGATCCTCGGCCTCGACGTACAGAACCGGCGGAAGATCTGGAATTACCTTCTCGAGGGGGCCCGTGAGGACTCGACCACGGTCTTTTTGACCACCCACGATCTCCACGAGGCGGAGCGATGCCACCGGGTGGGGATACTAGACCGGGGTAAGCTGGTCGCCTGCGGCACGCCGTTGGAATTGAAGTCGTCCCTTGGCGGTAGCATGGTCCGGCTGCACAGCCGGAGCCCGGAACTTACCGCCCGGACGATCATGTCCACCACGGGGCTCGAGGCCCGGGTGGAGGACGATACCGTCAACGTCGTCGTAGATTCGCCCGCCGAGTTTCTACCCAAAATCATGCAGCGGGGCGGTTCTTCCATTGCCGAGATCCAGGTTGATGAACCGCCCCTGGAGGCCGTTTTCCTCGCCCTCCCCGGTCACGCCCTGCG
>DAOVLG010000263.1 GCA_030631385.1 Candidatus Coatesiibacteriota bacterium
GAAGTCCGCCGGGTCCCCTCCTGCAAAAACCTGTGCCACCGCCTCAGCTATGGCTATCCCGGTGTTTCTACTGGATGTACCCCAGGGCGCGCAGGCGTTCCAGCTCCACTTCGCTGACGATGTTGGCGATGTCGCGATCCACCTCGCGCTCGTGTGGATCGTAGGTTTCCGGTTTTTCTGCCAGAGGGCCGTCCTTTAAGCGGTCGAGGAACTCGGGTTCGATGGCCTCCTCCAGGATGCGTCCCGGCATGTCCTCCGCCGCCGGCACTCCCGCGAAGGCCAGGATCGTGGGGAGGAAATCGTAGATGGTGATCTCGCCCGATACCCCCTGCTGGACGTGACGACCCCATAGCCCGAAGACACCGGTGGGGTCGTGCCAGTACATCATCGTCTGGCGCTGGTCGTCGCCGATGAGAATCTCCTTCTGCGGGTAGATGGTGTTGAAGCCGTGGTCGCTCACCACCACGATCACCGCCTCGTCGCCCCAGCGCTCCATGGCGATCCCCAACAGCTTGTCCGTAAAGCGGTACGCCTCGATGATCGTTTCGCCGGCGTTCTCGGCCAGCTCCCGGCGGTTGGGCGGTATGGGGTGCAGGTTGGCCGGTTCGACGGGCAGTTTCTCCCAGTAGTAGGCGTGGGCCGGCCAGATGAGGTGGCAGAGCACGTCAAGGAATTCCTGGTACACGGCCGCGATGTTCCAATCCTCGTTGTCCATGAGCCAGAAGACGGCGTTGGCGGCCAGGATGTCCCTCTCCAGGTAGTGTGGCAGGGGTGGTCCTCCTTCCAGTGGCCTGTTGTCGGCGCCGGCAGCCGGAATGTCCGATAGAACCCAGGCCAGGCGGTAGTCCTCCTCCGTGACGTAGGGATTATCGCCGACGGCCTCGTCAACAGTGGCCGTGATGCCTTCGGGCCAATCCTTGCCGGGGAGCTCGTCAAAGTGCGGAATGCCGGTAAAGCCCTTGCCGAACTTGGGTTCCCAGGCGTAGTTGGTCAGGTGGAAGCCGTTCATCTCCGCCGTGGGCCAGGAGTAGTACCAGTTGACGACGATGCTGGAGAGCCCGTATCCACCCAGGAACTCCCAGAAGGTCGAGACCTTGCGGTCCAGCGCCGAGAGCGGTTCGGGCTGCCCGGTCTGGGCGTTGATGTGGGTGAAGGCGGTTATACCGTGTTCATCGGGGGACTTGCCGGTGGCGAAGGTGGTCCAGATCATCGGGGAGAAGTAAGGCGCCTCGGATTGGAGAACGCCCAGATACCCCTCTTGGCGCATCCGGGCGAAGTGGGGCAGTTCCCCCATGTTGATCAGCTTTTCGAGCAACGTGTCTTCCAGAGCGTCAATCCCCAACACTACTACCTTTACGGGGGCGAAGAACCGGCCGGTCGTATCAAAAGGAGATGCAAAACGAACCGACGGCAGGGTAACACGACCGACGGTCAGCGCGGGGGCGCTCTCCTGTAGGTACGCCCTTAATTCCGGCTCGATACTCACCAGCAACTCGCCCCGGCGGTGGCCGTAAAGCTCGGCTACGGTACCGTCGAAGGATTCTTCACCGACGACCTCGTCGAGGATCTTCCCCAACAGCTCCTCTTGCCACTCCCCGCCCCAGGCTTCCACGACCTGGACCGCGCCCTCGGGGTCGAGGTTCAGTTCGACCCGCACCTCGACGTCCAGTTCGCCGTCCGAGGCCTTGATCCTTACGAAGTCGGACAGCTCCTGTAGACCCGAGGGAACATAGACCAGTGAATCAACCAGGGGGAACAGCCACACCGTGGAGCCCGGCAGGACCGTCTCCGCCCCGCCGAGACCTCGGTTAACCACGTAGATGTTAGCCGGGTCCGAATCAGCGTCGGTGTAGCCCAGCAGCCAGACGAGCACCGCCAACACCACAACGGCGGCGGTAACGATAATGATACGGCGTTTAATCGCCGTCATGACCGACCTCTTTTTCGTAAATTTCTCACCCATTATAATTGAAGTTTCGTAGTAGCGACAACGAAAAATTGTGCCTTGACACCCCAGTGTCTTTAGTGTTAGCCTCCTAAAGATAAAATGTAGCTAACTGTGATTCCTTAGCTTTAACTCCCCCACTGCCCAAAAGGAGGGGTTCAAAGTGCGTAACGTATACTTTGGCATGCTGCTTTCGGCGCTGCTGGTTCTGGTCGCCTGCGCTCCGGAGGTGCAGGAAACCACCTTCCCCATCGCCGAGTACAAGGACCAGGCCTTCAGCGTGCTCCTGACCGACGACTCGTACTCCAACTGGTGCGGCACCCACCTGATCCTTGATTTTAACGGGGGTCAGAGCGGCGCCAACGCCTTGGTTCCCGAGTACATCACCGACCTGCCGACCATTGACGGTATGCTGACCCCCGAAGAGGTCTGGTTCCCCGGTCTGGGCACCGTGACCTGGCACAGGTACACCATGGAGCACAAGCCCTACGCCAGCGGTTTCGGCGGCGATACCGAGGTTGACCCGGACGGCGACACCTACGCCGTTGACGCGCCCTCCAGCGGCGTGGTTGACGAGATGGACATCGCCGTCTGCTTCAACGTGGCCGCCGGTGTCGGCACCCTCTACATGGCCTTCCAGTGGACCGACCCCTACGGTGTTGACGACCACTACCACAAGCGCTGGCGCTTCTACAGAGATATACATGGCGAGCTGGATCTCAAAAACTACCTCCGTCAGGTGGAGAACGGCTGGGATGAGATGGTGGAGGGCGGCGCAGATCCGGAATTTTGGGGTGACGAACTCTACAACCACGGCTACGCCTCCGACACCCTGCTTCTGGTCTGGGACTGCTGGCAGGACCCCGACGGACCCTACGACCCCGACGAGGACACGGGTCAGGAACCGCCGATTCCGTCCGTGGCCGGCTTCTGGGAGTACGGCTGGGACGCCTGCTGGCACGAGGACGGCGACAGTTGGGTCTGCAAGCTGACCGCCGACATGGGCAGCGAGGGCCTCGATCCCCAACTCGACCTCTGGTGGTGGAAGTCCACCGAGACCAACAACTGGTGGCCCGCCGAGGTCCAGGAGTACGGCTACGCCGACGACTACTGGCAGACCGCCGATGACATCACCAACGACCACGGTCCGATCCCCGACGCCGGCTTCCCCTGCTACCGGTACAACTGGAATGTGTGGCACGTTGGTCCGCTTCTGTATTACGAGCGTCCCCTGTTCCATCATCAGGAGCAGCCCAAGTACCTTTACTACCCTAACAACCCCGAGTGGATCTACATGGACTACATTGACTGGTCCAAACCCCAGGGCCCCCAGTTATTCGGTTGGAATAAGGGAGAAGGGGTCTTCTGGCACAAGGGGGACGAGATCCCGGGCTACGCCACCCTGACGAGCACCCTGGGCTCCACCGGCGACGTGCTGGCCAAGGGTATCCTCGACGAGCACACCGGTGTGTGGACGGTCGAGCTGAAGCGCCTGTTTGATCCTGGCAACGACGACGACGCCAGCCTGGCCCAGTTCGACCACCTGTAGGATCAAATACAACCGAATGAAACCGGCGCCTCGGGGCGCCGGTTTTTTTTCGTAGGGCGGGGTTTCCTAACCCCGCCGCGTTAATAACCAATGTAATTATAC
>DAOVLG010000195.1 GCA_030631385.1 Candidatus Coatesiibacteriota bacterium
CAGACGACCTTGTCCTTGGGGCCGTCAACGTAGAGCTGGAGCTGGGAGTGCTGGTCGGTGGCGCCGAGGGCGGCTTGAGGGGTGGGGCCGTAGACCTCCGAGGAACCCCTGCGCTTTCCCAGGCTCTCGGCCCAGAGTTGGGCGAACCAGAGGGCGAAGTCGCGCAGGCCGTCGGCGTAGGGCATGATCGAGACGATCCTTCTCCCGGCCTGGTGGTGCTGGTGGAGCGCCAGGGCCAGCGCCAGGGAGGGGTTTTTCCTCCAGGAGGGGTTGCCGGTGGCGGTGCGCATGGCCCGGGCGCCGGCGAGCAGCCCCCGCACGTTGACGCCGGTCAGGACCGCCGGCACCAGACCCACGGGGCTGAGCACCGAGAACCGACCGCCGACGGGGGGTGGGATATCGAAGATCGTGTACCCCTCGGCCGTTGCAAGGGCGCGCAGGTCACCGAGGTCCGGGTCGGTGGTGGCGACGATCCGTTCACCGTACCCCTCCCCGATACCGGCCCGCATCCACTCGCGCACCACGGCGAAGGAGGCCATCGTCTCGGCCGTGGAGCCCGACTTGGTGACCACGTTGACCAGTGTCCGGCGAGGATCCAGCTCCTTGAGGAGATGGCTCAAGCGGCGCGGGTCAACGTTGTCCACCACGTGGAGACGGGGGTGCCCGGACCTTTTCCGCGCGGGCTCGACGAAGGCGCAGTTGAGCATCCGCCCGCCCAGCCCCGATCCGCCGATCCCCAGGAGCAAGAGATCGTCGTAACGTCCTTTCAGCGCCTCGGCCCAATCGCACAGGTTTGAGAGCTTCTGGTCGGGCAGCTCGGAATAGCCGGGGGGAGGATTAAGGAGGGGGGTTAAGAGCTCCGGGTATTCGTCCCGCCATCCGGTAAAGTCCAGACCGCCTATCCCGATGAGGCGTCGGTCGCTGAACCGGAGATCGAGCCGTATCCCGGACATCACTCCCCCCCGGTGCGGGCCGCGCCCAGAACCGCCTCGGCGAGGTCGCGTTGGAGGGCCTCGAGCTGGTCCAACTTCTCCTCCGGGCTGACCTCGATATCAGCGATGATCTCGATCAGCCGTTCGAGAAATGCGCCCAGGATCGCCCGCTCACCCTCCCCGGCGGTGAGGAGCGTTTCTTTTAAGAAATTCCTGGCCGCCTCGAGCTCGACCAAGGCCCGTTCGGGTGCCTCGGCGAAGCGGAGGTTCACGTCGGCGGTGTAGACGTGCTGGGCCACCACGGCGAGGGGAAGCTGAACCCGGGCCACCTCCTGCAGCGCCTGGCGGGCCTTAACCACGTTGCTGGCCGCCAGCCCGAAGTTGTTCTCCGAAAAATCCTCCACCGCCGTGCCGAGCGCCGCGTCGGCCTCCAGTACCCGCTCCGCCACCGGGGCCAGATTGGCCGCCGGCGGGGATTTCACCACCATCGATTTATCTGAGCTCTCCTCACAACCAACCGCAAGCAGGATGAGCATCGAGATGGATGTGATCGCAAGCCTTCTCATGCAGATCAGCGGATCACCGCCAGTTTCGCCGTAACGGCGTCGCCCCGGGGGGCGGACACGTGGTAGAGGTACACGCCCGAGGCCAACACGGCCCCCGCGGAGTTCCTCACGTCCCAGTCCAGCTCGTAGGCGTTACTCGTCGTTTCGTAGACCAGGTTTCCGTTCAGGTCGTAAACCCGCAACTCGGCGCCGGGGATGAGACCGTTGAAGGTGACGCCGTCGTGCAGATCGCCGCGGTAGGGGTTCGGGTATGCGTAAACGTTTGTCAGATCGAAGAGGTAATCGTCGTGGATGCCGCACAGGCCGGCGAGGGCCCCGAGGGCGGCCCGCGTCACCTGCCGGGTGAGCGGCAGGTTGTCCTGGATCATCGGGTAGTCGTCCTCGTCCTTGTGGTAGTAGGGGTAGGGGACATCGATGTCCTCGATCCCCAAGAGGGCCGGGTAGCCCACGAACCAGAAGGCGGCGTGGTCCGAGCGGTAGAAGTCCGGGGCGAGAATTTTCAGCCCCGGCATGCCGTCGCCGTACCGGGCGCAGGCCTCCATCAGCACGTCGGCGAGCCACTCGCTTCGGTAATCGGTGATCACGTCCAGGTCTTCCTGGACGTCGGCGGGGTCGCTCCAGACGACCATGTCCAGATTGAGAGCGCCGTCAACCGCGATCCCCTCCAGGGCCAGTTGTCGGGTATAGTGGAAACTACCGCGCAACCCCAGTTCCTCGGCGTTGAAGAAGGCCAGGCGCAGGCTGCGCTTCGGGGTGAAGTCCGCCAGGACACGGGATATCTCCAGGAGTGCAGTCGTCCCGGACCCGTTGTCGTTGGCGCCGGGGGCGAGGACGTAGGGGTCCTCGTCCTCCCCCCCACGTCCGGAGATCGAGTCGAAGTGGGCGGTGCCGTAGACGAAGTTCTGCGGATAGTCGCTCCCGGTCTTCTCACCGATGATGTTTTCCCAGAGGATGATCGTCTGGGGATTAATCCCACCGATTCGCCAGGTGAGTTCGTCAACGTCTCCCTCGCCGAAGGCGGGGCCGTCCGTCGTGGCGATCCAGACCCTGCCGTTGGTCAAGTCCCAAGCCCCCGCCTTGACCGCTGAGGCCCTCCCGGTCGTTTTCGCCTCCCAGCTCTCCCCGCCGTCCTCGGTATGGTACAGCTCCCCGTAGAGCGATCCCACGATGTATTCGAGCGGTCCCAGGCTCGTGACGGAGTAGAGCTGCTGGGTGGCGTCCACCCCGGGGATCTGGGAGCTGTTCCAGGTTTCGCCGCCGTCGTCGGTGGTGAGGACCCGGTTGGTCGTGCCCACCGCCATGCCCCGGTCGGCGTCACCGAAGGCCAGGTCGTAGAGAGTCGAACCACCGGACGTCTCGTTCACCTTTTCCCAGGTTTCACCGCCGTCGGTGCTCCTGAGCACGGTCTCTATCCGGCTTACACCGATGACCACCTCGGGATGTTCCGGGAAGCTTACCGCCTCGAAGACCTCCAGTCCGGTGTTCCCCGCCTCCTCCCAGGTGTCGCCGCCGTCCACGGTGCGCCAAACGTCCCCCGACGCGCCAAAGAGATAACCGTTCTCGCCATCGGCGAAGGCCATCGCCGAAAAGTAATTGGTCTTCGACCCGAGGTCGAACTGGATGCTCATCCAGCTCGCCCCGCCGTTCCCGGTGCGGTGGTAGGTGTTCCCGCCGGCGAAGTGGATCGTGCCCGGGGGGAAAACCACACAGGCGCCGTTTTCCCAGGCATCGATTTCGCCGGTGGGGAAGTACTCGATGAAGGTCGTGCCGCCGTCGGTCGAGTAGAAGAGGTGGGAACTGGCCAGGGAGAAGGCCACCAGATTGTCTTCGGCGTCCAGGGACTGGGGCTGGGCTCCCAACCATCCCTCCTCGATCACCGAGAACCCGTTCTTTAGGAGTTCGGCGGCGATGTAGTCCCCCGCCTGATTGTTCCCCTGGGTGTAGGCGTAGCGGGTGCGGAACTGGGTGAGGTCGTAGATGTAGGCGTCAATATGATCCAGATCCACCCTTTCGACGATCTCCTGAGCATCGGCGGCGAGGATCTCCGCCGGTGCATCACGCTGAGCGGATCTGATCGTCGGTTCCAGGTGCAGAAGGTCGTAATTTAGCGAGACCAGCAACCGAACATCACCGGTCTTCAGATCGCAGATCACCGCCCCATGGGTTAGAAGGCCGAGCTGTTCTATCTCCGGTGGAAGGCCGGGAGCGCCGTTTTCTAAAAAGACGATGTACAGGTTATCGCGGTTGTCCGGAAGGGCGCAGACGGCGTTTGCGGGTGAGGTCGTCGCCCTGAGCTCACCGCCGCCGAAGTACCCGTAGAAAACACCCGGCCCCGGCGTTTGAACGGGAACCAGGACGAGGTATTCCGCGCTGAGGGAGAACGTTGCGAGGAGGATCAAGAGCAGTACGGTTATCTTCATTGCGCCCCCCGGTTCAAAGCGTATCTGGTGGAATTGTACTTGAATCTTTAGTCCGAGCCAACCCCTCATTGTGCTGGATTCTACGCTCTCCTTTTTGGATTATCAAAGGTTTGGTTCGTAGCTGTACAAAGATCAACAACGTAAATGGGGATATACGCTCACCAAGTTACCCAGAGCCTTGACAGTGCGGAAAATTCCGTATAAACTACTATCGGTAGTGGGAAAAGGGTGGGTGAACCCGAAAGGGGTCTGAATTCGTAAGCATATCGTCGGGTTCGCGTAGGAAGTATCAATAGGTATCGTTATTTGCGTGGTACGGCCGCGGGCGCTGAGGGGCGACCGATCTACGAACCGACCACGTGACGAACAAGGGCCAGAAGAGAGGGGCAATCCTGAAAGGTGGTTTGAAACCGCCTAAAGAGGATTGTTGTCGTTTAATGAAAAGAAGCTTTTCTCTCCCCCTTGCAGCGGTTCTGTTTCTTACGGCGGGGCCCGCCGTCGCCGGTCCCTTTATCAACCCCGGCCTGATGAGCATCCCCACCGCCTACACCATTCCCCACACCGCCATCGAGCTCGATTATTCGGGGAGCGTATTTTTGGGTCTACAGCCCACCGACTCCCTAGTCACCGATTACTACGATGTCTCCGTCTCCGGTGGTCTTGAGTTTTGGGACATCGGCATCGAGCTGACCTTCGCCGCCTACGATTTCGACTCTTCGGCCTACGTGGGCGCCGCCGAGATCCGTTTTCTTCCGGAAACGGTCAAGTTTCCCGCCGTCGCCATCGGGATGCGCAACATCGGCGGAGACGTGGACGTCTCGTCCTTCGGTGC
>DAOVLG010000124.1 GCA_030631385.1 Candidatus Coatesiibacteriota bacterium
CTGGTGACGCACCAGACGTGGAGGTCGTCCACCCCGGCGACGCACGGATAATCCTCCAGAAGCTTCCGCACCGTCGGCAGGTCCACCTCCCGCGGGGTGCCCTGCAACAGGATGTGCACGCTCTCCCGGATGAGCCCCCAGCTCCAGATCAGTATCACCGCGGCTATCCCCAGGGAGAGGATGGGGTCCAGCAGCCAGAAACCGGTGTAGATCATCACCACGCCGCCGATAACGATGGCCACCGAGCTGCCCAGATCGCCCATGAGATGGACGACGGCGCTTTTTATATTCAGGTCGTCCTTCCCGACCTTGAACAGAAGGAGAGCGGTGATCAGGTTGACCACGAGCCCGAAGCCGGCCACGATCATCATCTCGGTGGTCTTCACGGCGTGGGGTTCGATGATCGTCCCCACGGCCTCGAAGACGATGAAGGCAACGACGGCGAGGACGGTGATACCGTTGATCAGGGCGGCCAGGATCTCGCCCCGGTAGTAGCCGAAGGTCTTGTCGGTGCTCGCGGGCCGGTTGGACCACCAGATCGCCAGGTAGCTCACCCCGAGGGCGAAGAGGTGGGTGAACATGTGGCCGGCGTCGGAAACCAGCGCCAGGGAACCCGAGATCAGTCCCCCCACCACTTCGAAAACCATGGTGACCGCGGTGATGATGATCGCTATCCGCAGCCTGCCGCGGCCCAGGGCGCGGAAGTCGTGACCGTGACGGTCGTCGCTCGGTTTGGGGTGGTGGTGTTTCATTTCAGCTCGTGATGAGCTGGAAGAGGCTGGCGGCGCCCAGCTCGCCGAGAACGATGTCCAGGGCCAGGAGACAGCCCAGGATGATCCCCTGGCCGGTGAGGGTGCGCCGCTCGTTATAAAGGGCGTCCCGGGCGGAGAAACCTGCCCCGCTCTTGACGGGGTACGGCTGCAGGCGGGGGATGAGACGGCGTACCGCCCTCCGATAGGGCTCGTGGGTCCCGCCGAACTCACGGGCCAAAAAGGGTTCCTCGTAGCGGATGATGAGGTAGTAGTAGACGAGGTAGAAGACCGGCTGGACCACCATGAGGGGCCACCAGCCGCCGACGGTCACCGTGCCCAGGGCCATGAGGGTGTTGCCGAGGTAGAGGGGATTGCGCACGTGGGCGAAGGGCCCGCGGGTGCAGAGGACGTGGGCGCGCAGGTCCCGGGCCCGGGTGGCGCCGCCGGCGTGGCCCACCCCCCAGAAGCGGATCGCCTCGCCAATAAGGATCAGCGGTATCCCCACCGCCCAGCTCCAGGGCCGCGGATTGCCCAGGAAGAGCAGCAGCAGGATGAAGGGCACCGGGATGATCCCCCGGTGCTTGAAGAGGAATTTCCCGATTCCCTCGGCGACGGGTCGGTTGCCGGGCTCGCCGTTGGAGATCCGCAGGTTCTCGTCGGGGCTGTTCGGCATAGATATGGACCGGTGAGTGTCCCGCGGTTTGTAGTCGTTGTCCTGGTTAACTCAGAACGACTTCTCACCACTGTACGGTCGGAAATTGCGTTTGAATCCGCCGTGAGGAGCGGCTATAGGCGTTGTAGCCGTCGCTGTCCGCGTTGGTATCCGGTATACGTTGTCGGCCCCGATTACCCCGCCACGCGTCCCCGTCGTCTGGTGTGGGCGAATTCGCACGTCTCTCGTCGGCGGTGGCGCATCTACGCCCGATGATAATCGTCGTGCAGTCCGCTTGTCCGTATTGGCGCTGCGGCGAGATACAACTATAAAAGCGGAGTAGTCAACGACGGGTGATTATCCCTGGATGGAGGCGGGGCCCACGTCCGGACCCCGCTTTCGTTCTCCTGTTATTAACGAACCACGACCACCCGGCGGGTCTGGGCGCCACCGGGCCACTTACAAGCCTCGACGGGCCCGAATTGCCGCAGTGAACTTACAGTATAGAAATGCTAAACGGCACTCTCGCTTCAGTTGTACCATCTATATTCGCTCGGGCGCTCACCTACGATAACCTTGATCTGTATCTCGTCGTCGTGGCGAAGGATGTCTAAGACGACCTCGTCGCCGGGCAAGACATCCCACTTGAGGTTATTAAAGTCTTCAAAATTATCAACCCGTACGCCGTTAAGTCCCGTAATGACGTCTCCGATTTGGAGCCCCGCTATTTGAGCCGACGATTCCTCGACGATCTCCGTAATCACGACCCCGTCTGTCCAGTGGGGTATGTCAAATTCATCACGGAGCTCATCGTTGAGCGTTTGCATAGACGTACAAAAAACCGATTTTGTTAATATTTGCCAATATCTTTAAGCTCAACCGAAAGGATCATCTCGATTAACAGATCGAGTCCGTCGCATTCATCCCAGAAATCATAGTCAAAAGGAATTAAAATCTCAAATATATCGGGATTGTCCGGCTCCTTCGGCGCGAACACTCTGTACCATCCGAGAAATCCATTAAAAAAGAAGCTAAGGTATTGATATTTATGATTGCGACTTGAAAACAAAAACTTATATCCGTTTTCATACACTTCTATCTTTTGTACAGACTCGTATACATTTTGTAAATCGGCGTAGTATTCCTCCATATGCGATTGATAGTCATAGTCATCCGAGACCATAAAGATACTAACTTCAGGTTGATGCGCATAAAGGGAGTCTTCCCTAATAATACCGGTGCTGGTAGTGAAAACCCCATCTTCATATCTTGTTTTCCAGCCTGCGGGGTATAGGAGCTGATAGCCCGGACCGTAGTAGGTCGTCATCGGCAGTCCCGATTTAATTCCCTCGAAATCCTCTCGAAACGTGATTACCCCACCGATCTTCGTTGTCACCTGAACCAGATCACCAATAACCGGCACCAAATCACCTTTGAATTGGACCGAGGCTATGCGCGGCCCGATTACCTCGATTACCCTTCCGTAGCCCACCTCATCGGTGTCATAACCAATGAGCAAACCTGTATCGGGGTGGTAGTATTCCTTACCCAGGCGATAAATCAACACCTTCTGATCCACGGCGACATCGTGGCTGGACCCGGCGCCTATTATCAAGCGATCATCCTCGATTTCAATAACCTTGGTAATCAGCGGTACGGCTTCGGCGATTCTTCCCGCCAGCTCCTTCGAGGCGTCTATCAGCTTCGTCTCATTTTTAACCTCGACCATCTCCGAGAGCTCGATCGTCCCCAGCTCGACGTCCACCATGCGCACGGAGCAGATGTAGGTCGAGCCTACCAGGCTTATCTTGCCGGTGATGATCCGGTTGGCTCCCAGCAGCGCGCCCAGGTTGATCACGCACTCGTTGGAGGTGCAGCCGCTCATCGCCAGGCCCTGCTCGGCCAGGACGTCGGCGATTCGGGCCCGCTCGACGACGTGGAAGCGCCCGGTGTTGACCAGCTCGACACGGAAGACATCGGCCACACCGACGGCGGTCGGTTCCGAGACCCCGCTGGCCTCGAAGTCCAGCACGGCGACGGTGGTCTGGGCCTGGGCGGACGGGCAGAGGGCGATGATTAGCAAAGTGAGGAGTACGGCGTGCTTCATCGGTTCTATCTCTGTGAGTTTAGGACGTTTCAGATTATAGGTTTTTGGGCTTCGAATAGTCAAGAGAAAGGGGGGCCTCGAAGGGCCCCCGGTTTAATATGCCAGCAGCGTTAGCGGACCACGACCGCCCGGCGGGTCAGAGCACTCCCGGCGGTCTCGAGCCGGATCAGGTAGACCCCCACGCTCAGGACCGAGGTGTCCCAGGCGATGAGATGACGGCCGGCGGTCGTCTCACCCTCGAAGATGGTGGCTACGCGCCGTCCGGCCAGGTCGTAGGCCGTCAGAACCACCGGAGCGCTAGCGTCGGCTTCGCTCAGCTCGAACTCGACGGTGACCCCCTCCGCCGCCGGGTTGGGGTACGGCGCGGCGAGGGCGGTTCTGCTTGCGGCCGGAGGTTCACCCATAACCTCCACCGGACCCAGGAGCTCCCGGCGCCCGGCGGCGTCGAAGACCTCGAGGAGGTAGCGGTCGCCCCAGCCGCGGTCCAGGTAGCGGCCCCGGTTACCGGAAAGGGGTGCGTCGTTGAGCTTCACCCCGAGGTTGGAGAGCCCCGGGGCGTCATCGCTCTGCCGGTAGATGTTCAGCCCGACCGCGTCGCCCTCGATCTCCCAGCTCACGAGCACGCCGTCGCCGGTGGCCTCGGCGGTGAGGGTGACGTCGCCCAGGCCGACCTCGTAATCCAGGACGTAGATCTGGTCCGCGAAGGCGCCGTCGTAGGTGTCGTCGGAGTCCGTCTTGAAGTGGAGCCGGAGCCGGGCGATCTCGCCGATGTGGTCGGTGAGGTCGCTGGTGCGCCGGAGCCACTCGCCCAGGGTGCCCGAGAGGGTGTGCAGGACGGTCCAGTCCTCGTCCTCGGAGTAGCGAATCTCGATGTAGAGGGCGTCCCAACCGCCTTCCAGGTGAAACTTGCTCCACACGGTGAGGATGTAGTGCTCGGCGTCAACGCGGAAGGGAAGGCTCACCAGGGAGCAGTCCAGGTTGGGTTCGTAGCCCCCGCCGGGATTGTTGGGGGTGAAGGAGTACTCCCCGTACATCGCGTCCTCGTCGGTCTGGCGCCAGGTGTTGTCTCCGTTGCTGGAGTACCGCCAGAGGGGCTCGATGCCGGACTCGCAGTCCTCCCAAAGCCCGTAGCCGGGCACGAAGAGCTCGAACTCCTCGGTGAGGTCGTAGGGGTTGGTGGCCTGGATGAGTAGCTCGAAAGGAAGACCGGCCGGCTCGGGACAGTCGGGGTCCACCTCTATCTCGAAGACCGCCGTGGCCTCCTCGAAGGGGTCCAGGTTGCCCAGGCTGTCGGACCCGTCGGTAATGGTCACGTCGGTGGAAGTCGTGGTGAGGTCGGCGGTGACGTCGGTGGCGGTGACAAGGCTCATGTTGTAGATGTCGCAGTAGACCGTGGCGCTCTCCCCGGGTTCTAAGATCCCGTCGGTGTCATCGTCCTCGACCTCGTAGCCGTCGAATAGGAGGTGCAGCACCGGATCGGTGACGACGCTGGAGACGCTGGCGAAGGCGTTGACCCGCCCCGAGCCGTAGGTGTTGTCCTTGCCCGGATCGCCCAGCTCCCGGGCGTAGACCTCGAGGGCGGCCTTGAGCTGGATCGGGGAGAGGGCGGGGTTGGCGTCCAACAACAGCGAAACCGTACCGGCGGTGTGCGGGGTGGCCATGGAGGTGCCGTTCCAGCCCCAGAGGTAGCCCTCGTCATCTTCCCAGGAGCAGGATACGATGTCCACCCCGGGGGCACATACGTCGGGCTTGGTGAGGACCGGATAGTCGTAGTAGGGGTCTATGTCTATCCAGCTCACCGGCCCCCGGCCGGAGAAACCGGCGATCTCGTCTGTAATCCTGGTGGCGCCCACGGTGATGACGCCGGGCACGTCGCCGGGGCAGGTGACGGTCTCGGGGTCGGGTCCGTCGTTCCCGGCGGCCACGACCAGGGTCAGCCCGCCGGCGACGCAGTTCTCGGCCACCGAGCGCCAGGTGGAGCGGTCCGGGTCCCACCCGTAGTTCCAGCCCAGGCTCACCGAGCAGGCGTCGGCCCCGTTGTCCAGGGCGTACTGCCAGGCCTCCCAGACCGAGGCCTCGCCCCGGTGGGTGGCCCACATCCAGACCTTGAGGCTCATGATCTGCGTAAGGGGCGCCACACCGCAGGAGATCCCCGCCGCGCCGTCCGAGGCCACCGAGCCGGCGCAGTGGGTGCCGTGGGAGTCGGTGTCCATCGGGTCCGGGCCGCCGCCGCCCAGGCCGTCGAAGTAGTAGCCGATGTAGTCGTCCACGTAACCGTTGCCATCGTCGTCGAGGCCGTTGCCCGGGATCTCGTCGGTGTTGTACCACAGGTGGTCGCACAGGTCGTGGTGGTTGTAGTTGACGCCGGTGTCGGTCACCGCGACCACGATCCCGTCGCCGTCGTAGCCGTAATCGTCCCAGACAAAGTGGGCGCCGATCTTCTCCACCCCCCAGGCGATGGCCCCGTCTCGGTCCGAGATGCCCACGCCGACCCACTCGTCGGGGCGGTTGGAGCCGGTCTCGACCCGGGCCACGTCGTCCCGCCCCAGGAGCTCCCGGATCACGCCCGGCGTC
>DAOVLG010000207.1 GCA_030631385.1 Candidatus Coatesiibacteriota bacterium
AAGGGGCCGAAGTAGAGGCTGCCCTTCGGTCGGGTATCCCGGGTGACCATGACCCGGGGGAACTCCTCCTCCGTGGTCACGCGCACGTAGGGGTATCGCTTGTCATCCTTGAGGGCGACGTTGTACCGGGGCTTGTGGAGCTTGATGAGGGACGACTCCAGCAGGAGCGCCTCGACGGGGTTGTGGGTGATGGTGACACAGAAGTCCACCACCCGCCTGAGGAGGGAGCGGATGCGTAGGGTGTGGTCCGCCGAGGGCTGGAAGTAGGAGCGGACCCGGACGATTAGGTCCTTGGCCTTCCCGACGTAGAGCACCCGGTTACCCCTGCCCAGCAGGCGGTAGACGCCGGGCTCGTGGGTCAGTTTCTTCAGCCTGAGTTTGAGCTGGTTGTAGTCGCCTTCCATCGGTCAAATTATACCCCAGCCGGAGAACCCGCCGGCAAGGGGTTTAAAACCCTTGTCCTATTAAAAGGGCGTCCCTTGGGACGCCCTTCTGCACGAGAGGAGCTTGTTACAGTTCGGTCGCCTTGATCGCGCCCCAGGAGGTTTCAATCATTTCCATGTCGGGGAGCATCGCCGGCTCGATCACGTCCAACCAGTAGTGGCGGTCCGTACCGCCCGGAGCATCGGTGTTGGTGGCCTCGGTAAGGCCCCAGCCGTCGGTGGCGAATATCACAAGACTGTAGTGGTCGCAGAAAACCGGATCACCATGGGAATCCTGCCGCTCGTAGGGAACCGTTGGTATGTCGGTGGTATCAATGGTGTAGCTGGTGCTGGTCGTCAGGTCTTGGAACACTATGTCCTCCTCCCAGCCGCCAACAAACTCGGGTCTGACTATCCTATCGGCCTCGCGCAGGTCCTCCCAGAGCTCCACCGAGTAGGAGACCTGGGACGGTCCGTAGTTGTTGTTCAGGGAGCTGGCGGTCCAGCTGAACGGGCCGTAGGGATCGCCCTGCTCAACCTCGTAGGCACCGTCGTCATCGGGATCGTCGCCGCCGGGGTCCGGGAAGTCAAACGCGTCGGGCTGGAACCACCGGAATATGGCCAAGCCATCGGCCTCGTCCAGCTTACCGTCATCCATGTGGATGTAGTTGAAGCCGAGCAACCCCCGCTTGTCCTCCACACCGACCGTGGCGCTGCCGCCGTTGTTGTGATCCGTCCCGGGGACCGTAACATCCTTGTAGTAGATGAAGATTTCATAGGTGCTCATGTCAAGGGCGACCTGAAGGCTGACCGTACCGTCAACCAGGTCTTCGTACCCCCGGATACCCCAGTCGTTCCAAGAGACGATGAAGAGGCTTCCCACGGTGCCGTAGTAGCAGCGGCTGTTTTCCAACCTCACCCCGTCGTCCCAGAAAGCGGCGATGAAGGCGTGGGGATTGTAGAGGCTGCCCTCGATTGGGATGGGCCGGTTTGCGTAGTTGGCGTAGGAGCCGTCATGGTAGTATTCGCTCTCGAAGCCGAAGAGGAAGTTCGTGCTGACGTAGAGCGTATCGTAGGTACCGCCGCTTCCATAGTCGGTGAGATCGTAGAACACGAAGCTTCCGGGCAGCGTCAACGCAACCACGTGATCATCCGGACCGCTGAAGTTGATCTCCGTACCGCCCGTGACATCGTACCAGGTGTACGGGGGCCCGCCTTCCTGATCGGGGGCGTTGTCTATGTAGACGTAGTACTCCGGATTCCACAGTGAAGCAAGGGTGTCGGCATCCCAGTTACCGTCGTACTCCGGGCCGAAATCATCCCCGCCTTGATCATCCTGGGGCTTCTGGATGAAGCGGTCAAGATCCAGCCCGACCATGTTGGGCAATCTGACCGATACACAGATAGCGCTATCGGCCCGGATGGCGAAGGGAGACTCGGCGTGCGCCAGGCCGACGAAAACCAGAACTAAAAAGACCACAAGAAGTTTCCGCATGACTCTCCTCCGTGAATGTCTCGAAAGGTTAATCCTTATATGTAGAGAAGGACCTCACGCGGCCGCCCGCAGAGGGGCGACCCTACATAGGGTTCAAATCATCCTATTTTATCCTAGATACCCTAACACGAACCCCACGGGGTGTCAAGGGTCATTACGGGTTGGCTCCCTTCGCTGGAAGAGGGCGGTCATGAGAGTGAACCGGTTGATCATTCGGTTGTTCAGGTCCTCGGCCCAGTAGCGTTCAGGCGACTCCAGACCGAGTCTGATCCGTAACGCGCGGGTTCCGTCGGTCACGTACATGGCTGTGCGGGCCACGGCCAAAGGGTGCCGACGGTTCCAGCCGGGCCTGCTCGTCACGGTGACCCCGTAGCGATACCCGGCCTCGGAGAGTGCGGCGACAACCCGCCGATCTGAACGACCGAAGGGGTAGCAGAGAGCTTCCGGGGTCCGGCCGAGCTTCTCCGTAATGGCCTCGCGGGACTCGCGGAGCTCCCGCTCCAGCTCCCCGTCGGATAACGAGGTCAGATCACGATGGCTTACCCCGTGGCTGCCGAAACGGACCAGATCATTTCTCCCCATCTCCAGAGCCTGGGACCAACTGAGATGGCGGAAGGTGCCGCGGGACAAGGGTTGGTCCCAATCGTTGGTTCTACCCATAAATCCTGTCACCAGAAAAACGCATGCCGGCATCCCGTACCGTACTAACACCGGCCACGCCCCGCGAAAGACCGACTCATAGCCGTCGTCGAAGGTCAACACCACCCCGCGCATCTCGGTCATCCCGCGGGCAAGGGAATCGAGGTAATCAATGAGATGATAAACCGGAAGCCCCGACCGTCGGATCTCTCCCATCTGCCGCTGAAAGCCGGCCTCGGTGAGCCACGTACCCCCGAGCTCGAGGCGGTTCTGGACCTTGTGGTAGGTGAGGATGACGACGGGTTCAGGACTCACCGTCCCGTAGCGCCTCCGGTGGTAGGCCCGCAGAACGGCCGCAAGCAGCAGAAGCCCGACTCCGAGGGTTAAAAGCGGCCAGTCGGGGGTTATCATCGTTGAATGTCAGTCGAGTAAACGAAACGGACTTCCATCTTTCTCTCCGCGCCCGGTTCCAGCCGTAAAAACCAGGTCCAGACGAGGGTGAGTCCCTGCCAACTCCTCTTGATTCCAGCCTCAGTCGCCTCGACGGTGTAGATCGGAGAAGACCACAGACCCGCCGCCGGTTCAACCAGGCTGGTCACCGTCAAACCCGCCCGCCGATCGGTGAGGAACCACGATCGTACCGACTTATGCCCACCGCGACGGGTGATCCTTTGCGGAATCGTCCCGTCCCGTCCCTCAAACCGGAGAGCCAGCTCGAGGTCGCGGGGACCGCTGGGCGGCGAGGGGGTGGAGTCCAGGGCCAGGGTTAGGGAAACCGCGTTCAATCCGGGATTAACCACCCCCACCCCGCATCGCCACCCTCCCGTGACGGGGGAGTACTCCAGGCCAAGCTCAACATCCATTCCGCCTCGCCCGACCCTTCCCCCGTAACAAACGAGGCCCTTACGGACTAGAGGTCCCTTTAGCTCGGGGAAGACAACGACCCCCCGACCGGCGAGCAGTCGCTCCTTGGCCGCTCTCCCGGGCATGACCGCCACCCGGCAGAATCCGCGGCGGGCCCGGTCCACGGTGAAGCCGCGCTCGTCGCCCCGGTGGTACGGCTCGGCGATGCGGGTGAAACCGCCGGCCAAACCGGCGGGCGGGACCTTGGAAAACCAATCCAGAACCGCCCCTGCGTGATCCAAAACGACCGTTCCCCCGGAGTCGGTGATGAGGGCGCCGGGCCGGCCGAGCCTCTCGTAATCGTACAGCCCGATCTCGGTTTCGGCATCGGTGTCCAGCCGCGCCAGTACCTCGGCCAGGCAACGGTAGCAGTGATGACGGAGGAAATGGTAGTAAACCCCGCCGAAGAGGCCGTGCCAGTAAACGTCGTTGACGGTCGCCGCGTCCAGGCGTTCCCACAGCCGGTTTTCCTCGCCGGGGCTCAGAGAATCCTCCGCCGCGGTGAGGCGGTCGCGCGTGTAGAGATAGGCCTTGTGCAGGCGATCGGCTGCGGGATACTTGACCAAAAAGTTCCGCCAGTGCGTCCCGCAGGTGAAGCGCCCGACCTCCCGCTGAAGCTCCGGGGCCACACCCGCCCGCTCGAGGCGTCCGGGGAGCGCCTCCAAGCGGCGACGAGCCTCGGTGGGGAGGGCCCAGACGGCCATCCGGTCGTAGGAGGCCGAGGGGAGGTAAACCAGGCGCCGCGGCGGCTTCTGTTCCAAAACTTCGGAGAGAAGCACCGTTTCTATCCAGGCGGTACCCCGGAGCCCCTTTAGAAAACGGCTCATCCAGCCCTCTCGGTAGCAGAGATCGTAGGTCGTTCCCCGGCGGGCGGGCCAGAGGCCCATCTTCTCCGCGTCGCTCATCACGACGACCACGGAGCTGTCACCGCTCCGTGAGGGACGGCAACCGGCAAGGTACTCCACCGTTCTTCGGGGGCCCTACCAGGGGATGAGATCCCGGATCGGCTCATCTATGGGGAAGACCGC
>DAOVLG010000178.1 GCA_030631385.1 Candidatus Coatesiibacteriota bacterium
GAAAGGGTAGGCGAACCTTGAGATGAAAAAATTCCGCTTATCCAAGGTTTCAAACCATTTAATAGCGAAGGTCAAACCACTCAATATCCCCTTCTTACATGCGATGCGTGACACGGTGAGGCGGTGGCACAGGTTTTTGCAATATGGATATTGTATACTTTTCTGGGGTGAGAAAAGGGCAAAAACTGTGCCACCGCCGGCGCAAACCTGTCCTGAAAAGGTGCGGCCTTCATAAAGGTCAGAATATGAAACCCAACCCACGGCCGCTGTTGCTGAAGGGGGGGACGGTGGTGGACCCCACCATTGGCCTGTTCGCCCGGGCCGACGTGCTCCTGCGCGATGGTCTGGTGGCCGCGGTGGAGAGGGGAATCGCCGAGCCCGCGGCGGAGGTGGTGGATTGCGGCGACCTCTTCGTCGTGCCGGGTCTGGTGGACATGCACGTCCATCTGCGCGAGCCGGGCCTGGAGGATAAGGAGACCATCGCCACCGGAACCCGGGCGGCGGCCCGGGGGGGCTTCACCTCCATCGCCTGCAAGGCCAACACCGGTCAGTTCGTGGACAACGAGGCCGCGGTGGAGTACGTTCGCGCCATTGCCGAGATTCGCGGCCTGGTGAACGTCTTCCCCATCGCCGCCCTGACCAAGGGTCTCGCCAGCGTGGGGATCGCCCCGCTCCGCGAGCTCCGGGCCGCCGGCGCTGTGGCGCTCTCCGACGACGGCCACCCGGTAAGACGGGCCGGGCTCCTCTTGAACGCCTTGCGCTACGCCCGGGACGCGGGTTTCCTCGTAATCAGCCACGCCGAGGAGGAGGCGCTTTCGGAGGGCGGCGTGGTTTCGGCGGGTCCACTGGCCGTGGAGGCCGGTTTGGAGCCGATCCTCCACGAGGCCGAGGAGGTCGGAACGGTACGGGATATCATCCTGGCGGCCAGCGTCGGTGTGCCCCTTCACGTGGATCACGTCTCCACGGCCCGTTCCGTACAGATAGTTCGTCACGCAAAGCGGCGGGGGTTGGACGTCACCGCCGAGGCGACGCCCCACCACTTCTGCCTGGATCAGTCCATGCTGTCCGAACGCTTCGACCCAAAGACGAAGGTGAACCCGCCGATCAGGGATCCCGAGGACCGTCGGGCGGTCATCGAGGGCCTGAGGGACGGAACGCTCGAGATCATCGCCAGCGATCACGCGCCGCACACCGAGGCTGAGAAGGACCAGCCGTACCAGTACGCCCCGTTCGGTATCGTGGGACTGGAGACCATGTTGGGGTTGACACTGACCCACCTGGTCGAGGCGGGGCACCTCTCCTTCGGCGAGGCGGTGGAGAGGCTGTCGGTGAATCCGGCCCGGCGGTTGGGGCTGGCGGGGCGCGGCAGCCTTCGGGTGGGCTCGATGGCCGACGTGACGGTGATAGACCGGGGTGAGCGGTGGAGAGTGGACCCGAAGGACTTCGCGAGCAAGGGGATCAACATGCCTTTTACGGGCTGGGAGTTGACCGGACGGGCCGTATACGCCGTGGTGGGTGGACGGGTCGTGATGGCCGAGGGAGAGCTTATCGAGGGTTGAGGACGAGATGGCGATTGATAAGAGACGGACCAACGAGGATCGGGTTGACGCCATCCTCCACCTGGCGAAGGTGATCGGCTTCACCCGAGACAGGAAGGTCATCGAGGATCTCTGCCGGACCATCCGTTTGCTCGAGCCCCTCGTGGATCACACCCTCCTCACCGCTGAGCAGGAGTATCTCCTTTCCGAGTCGGTGCGGCGCAGCCAGAGTTACTACTCCTGAATTAACCCTTTGGTCTATGCTGCGGATTTTATGTAAGATTAGGGATTAGAACTCGGCTATGGACTGTTGTGTCCGTGCTGCGCCGGGTGGTCAGCTATTATAATAGGGGTTTAAATGAGTAACGGCGACGATAACGGCAATTGGTACGAAAAAATCATTAAGACGACGGAATTCATTAACTCCCTGAGGCGATACATGGAAAAGGAGGACGTACGATACGTCTTTTTCTTGGGCGCCGGTTGTTCGAGATCGTCGGGAATACCTACCGCCGGCGAGTTGGTTAACCGCTGGCTAAAGCAACTCAAGGGCGACGATGACCCGGGCAAGTCCATGGACGAGTGGGCCGAGAAAAACGTTGAGGGATACGACCGGACCGATCCCGCTAAAAGCTACGGTACCGTTTTTAAGAGCGAAAATTTTTTCCGGCCTTACGGCCCACGACTTCCCGTGGGGCGCTTACTGGGTAAATAGCCGAGAACCCGGGGAAAAATTAAGGTCTGTTCTAAGCGAAATAGGTAACGTGGTGTGGGTTAAACACACCGATTTTGACGCTTTGATGATTCGATTTCACGAAACTTTGGGAATAAATTTACCTGACGAGGGTGAGTATTTGAAGCGGTTTAACGATTTTAAGGAATCGCACAAGGAAACTATCGTAAAAATAGACGAGGACGCCCGTGAGATGGATGACCCGGAAGAGCGGGCGGCCCTGGAAGAGGCCGTACGGTATATCGCGAAGGAGTTCGAGGATTGGTGGGCCGTTTACCTGGAAGCCAGGAAGTATAAGGAAGAAGACCCGGATAAAGCTAATAAAATATACTTGGACGGAATCGAACAGTTCCCGGAAAGCCACGAGCTGCTGGGCAGCTACGCTAATTTCCTATTCGTTATCCGTAAGGACTACGACCGGGCCGAGGAGTACTATAAGCGTGCGCTCGAGGCGGACCCAGACAGCGCCATCAAACTGGGCAACTACGCCATTTTCCTCAAGAACGTGCCTGAGGACTACGACCGGGCCGAGGAGTACTATAAGCGCGCGCTCGAGGCCGACCCGGACGACGCTAATAACCTGGGCAACTACGCCGGGTTCCTTTTCGCTCAGGGCCGGCCCGACGAGGGGTACGAGTATCTCGAGAAAGCGTTCGAAAAAGCAGATAAAGATTCCTTAATACTCGAATGCTACTTCTTCTATCGGTACGCCCATTTGGACGACGAGAAAGAACGGGCCTGGGCCTTATACGAAGTTAAAGAGCTGATAACGACAGGCGTTCGATCTCTACATTTCGACCTTTCCCAAAACGTCGCCCGCGCGATAAAAGACGGGCACCCGGAGCCGGAGTTGTTACAGGTATTGGCCGACGTAATCGCCGACGAAAAGGACGCAACCGAGCTCGATGGGTTCGAACCCTGGTTCAACGCGTACTAAGAAAACTACCGTCTAGGACCGGGCTTCGCGCCCGGTTTCTTTTAAGGTACTCCGTCATCAACCTTCCTCCCAGCTACGACGGCCTGGTTTGGCTCCTGACGGCCAATCGGGACCGGAATAAGACAGGGGGGAGGTGCTGCTCGGCCGGGACTTCCTGGGCCGTTTGAGGGCCGATAACCGGGTGCACCGCTACCCCGCCCCTGTGGGTACGCGACGACTACCTGAAGAGCCGCTACGTGATGCTCACCGATAACCCTCGGGCCGACCGTCTCCGGGTCTGGCTTATTGCGGCGGAGCCCGGCGAGATATTCTTCTACGGGAACCGCTCCGCCGGCGTCTCCGACAACGTGGACTGCATGTACCTCCTGGGTTTCGGCGGACTCTTCGCCCCTGGCACGGGCGAGTGATGAAAGGTTAGAAAGGTTATCTTTTTACCCCCCTCACCCTAGCCCTCCCCCCCAGAGGGGAAAGGGGACGATTTTTTTCGTAGGGCGGGGTTTCCCAACCCCGCCGCCAGCGCGGGGCGCTGGACCCCAGATCCGCGAAGTGGGCTTTTAAAGAATTTGATAATCATTTCCCGCGAACGAAACTTTATTTCACAATTGAAAACAGGTAGGAGCCGACGTTTAGGAAGGCCTGACCTACTTTCATAGTTCGAAAATACCTATTTTTAGTGGAGTTCCACTGATATAGGGGTAGTGATCCCTTTCTTTAACTGTACATCAATGCGCCGTGAGCCAGTTCTTGCCTTTTCCCGCCTCGACCGCCAGGGGCACCTGGAGCTCGATAAGCCCCGAGCAGGCACCCTCCATCGCCTCTCGAAGAATCCCGCCCACGCGCTCCGCTTCCCTTTCCGGGCACTCGACTAAAAGCTCGTCGTGGATCTGCAAGAGCAGTCTGGCGCCGCAATCCGCGTCGCCTAACATCTGTTCGGCGCGGATCATGGCCAGTTTGCAGATGTCGGCGGCGGTTCCCTGGAGTGGCGCGTTGAGGGCGGCCCGCTCGGCAGCCTCCCGAGCCATCCGGTTGGGCGAGTTCAGCTCGCCGAAGGGACGCCGGCGGCCGAAGAGGGTCACCGTGTAGCCCAGTTCCCGTGCCCGCTCCAACCCCGAATCCATCCACTCCCGGACGGCGGGATATTTTTTGAAGTAGCCGTCAATGAACTCCTTGGCCTCGGCCCGGCCGATGTTCAGGTCCGCGGCCAGGCCGTAAACCCCCTTGCCGTAGATCAGCGAGTAGTTGACCACCTTGGCGGCGTTCCGCTGTTCATGACTAACGTTTTCCGGCTCGACACCGAAGAGGGCGGCGGCGGTGGAGGCGTGGACGTCTCCCCCGGCGCGGAAGGCCTCGATCAGTCTCACCTCCCCCGAGATGTGGGCCAGGAGCCTGAGCTCGATCTGCGAGTAATCGGCCGAGACCAGGGAATAACCCTCGGGGGCGATGAAGGCCCGCCGGATCCTCCGGCCCAACTCCGTGCGGATGGGGATGTTCTGTAGATTCGGGTCGCTGGAGGACAGGCGACCCGTGGCGACCACGGCTTGATGGAGCGTCGTGTGCAGCCTTCCCGTGACCGGGTCCACCTCCCGGGGCAGCTTGGCTGCGTAGGTGCCGTCGAGCTTTGCCAGTTGCCGATGTTCGAGGATCACTCTGGCAATCTCGTGATCGTCTGCCAGCTTCTCCAGTACGTCGCCCGCGGTGGAGTAGCCGGTCTTGGTCCGTCGGCCGCCGGGCAGCTTCAGCTCGCCGAAGAGAACCTCTCCGGCCTGCTTGGTCGAGGCCACGTTGAAGGTGCGCCCGGCCAGTTCGTGGGCCCGCTTCTCCAGCTCCTCCATCCGGGCGTGAAGCTCCCGGGAAAGCTCGTC
>DAOVLG010000025.1 GCA_030631385.1 Candidatus Coatesiibacteriota bacterium
CAACCGGTGAACCGGCGCTTCGTTCGTATACCAAACGCTATTTTTCGGTTGTCGCGACGCTGGTTTCCACCGGCTCCGGCCGCGCCGGCTCGTTGAAGGACCCGTCCCGCCAGATGCGCTCGGCAATCAATTCGGCGTCGCAACGCGCCGCGGGGCTGATGTCGGCCACGCCGCGCACGTGGAGCATACCGATCACGCGACCCTCCAGACGGACGTCGTCACAACGGATCACACCGGCCAGCTTCGCCCCCTCGGCCACCCAAACCATGCCGGAGATATCTATCTCCCCCTCAAAGGTTCCATGAACCAGTACGTTAACGTTCCCCTTCACCTCTCCGGCGATCTCATCGTCCGGGGAGACGTAGAAACCGATCGGAAGCTTATTCCTAACCGCGGCCGGCCTGGGAGAAACCTGGGGCTGTACGCTTTTCTTCTTCGGTTTAAGGATGTCGAATAATCCCATTGTTGAACACCTAGATACTCAGGATTCCCAGAAGGGCGTACTCCTGGTGGTTGAACCGATGCTCGTGGATGGTAACGTCTTCCAGCGGTGTATGTCGGATGGCGTTGGAAACCAGACCGACGAGGATATCGCCCATCCCCCCGGCAACCGCCTTTACGGCCGCCCAGCCAAGCCGCGCCGCCAGGTTCCGGTCGTAGGAGGTCGGTGTCCCGCCCCGCTGCAGATGACCCAGCACCGTAGCCCGACACTCGATGCCGGTCAGCGATTCGATCTCCCGGGCGATCATCTCGGCCCGGCCAGCCCCCTCGGCGCAGATGACGATGGCCGATTTCTTCCTGGAACGCTTCAGATTGAAGGTCAGCCGCTCAGCCAGGGGCGTCAGTTCGGCGCTTTCGGGTACCTCGGGCACGATGGCCGCCTCCGCGCCGCCGGCCAGAGCCACCTCCAGGGCGATCGCCCCCGAACTCCGCCCCATCACCTCGACGATGAAGATCCGGTGATGGCTGTCGGCGGTCTGGCGGAGTTTATCCACGGCGTCGAGCGCAGTGTTCACCGCCGAATCGAAGCCGATGGAGTTGTCGGTACCGTAGATATCGTTGTCTATGGAAGCGGGTACGCCGACGACATTGAGCTCCGTCTCTCGAGCCACGGTGTGGGCTCCGGCGACCGATCCGTTACCACCGATCACCACCAACCCCTCGATCGCTCGTTCCTTTAAGTGGGCGTAGGCCCGCTTCCGGTTTCCGGTTTCCCGGAACTCCGGCGAACGCGAGGTGCCAAGGATGGTACCGCCCCGGTCAATGATCCCGCCGACATCCCGGCTTTCCAGCGGTCTTCCGAGCCCCTCTAAAAGCCCCTGATAGCCGTCGGCCACCCCCCAGACCCTCCAACCTATCGAAAGCGCCGTCCGGGTGACGGATCGAATGCAGGCGTTCATGCCGGGGGAATCGCCACCCGAGGTCAGTACGGCGATACTGGATTGTTCCCCCATGCGGACCCGGCTAGGATTTTTTTTGCGTTGGCGGCCAGGTTAGGGTTCCGCACCCGCCACCGACTCCTAGATTAGCACACCGGTATTACCTAGTCAACGCAACATCCGCCGCTTGGAGGCGCGCATGGTGGGGTTTGAGGACGACTACGTTAAAAGCCGGGCAACAACCGCAAGGTCGTGGTGGATAGAGGTGTAAATCCGTTTCTATCAGCCGATTGACAGTCACCGGCGGGTCCCCGTATACTTCAACGGCCGCCCCAACCCGAGGAGAAACCTGTTGCAGCCCTACGACCGACTGCTGGAAACGCTGAGGATCCTCCTCGCCCCCGGCGGCTGCCCCTGGGACGCCGAGCAGAACGTCGGCAGCATGGCCCGGTATCTAATCGAAGAGGCCTATGAATTCTACGAAGCGGTCAGCGATAAAAGTTCCCCCCAGGCCCCGGAGAGGGCTGCCGAGGAGCTGGGTGACGTCCTCTACCTGGCCAGTTTCATCGGACTTCTGGCGGAACGCGACGGCGCCTTTACCCTGGCCGACGCCCTCGAACGTGCCGCGGCGAAGATGCGCCGGCGCCACCCCCACGTTTTCGACCCTCAGGGGCCGAAGCTCCCCGACGCCGAGGCGGTGATCCGGAACTGGGAGAGGGTGAAGCAGGGTGAAGCCGAGGGGAGGGACGAGTCGGCGGGCCTCCCCCTGAGCCACGCTCTGGCCGGGATTCCCGTGTGCACGCCGCCTCTCTTGCGGGCGGTCCGAGCCCAGGAGAAGGCGGCCCATTACCACTTCGATTGGCCCGAGGTCGGTGGTGTACTGGACAAGCTGGAGGAAGAGATCGGGGAGCTCCGCTCGGTCGTGGAAGGTGACGATGACGAGCGGATCGCCGACGAACTCGGCGACGTCCTCTTCTCCCTGGCGAACCTCGCCCGTTTTTTACGGATCGACCCCGGACAGGCCCTGATCGGGACGATCGTCAAGTTCCAGGAGAGGCTCCGGTGGATGGAGACGCGGTGCGCCGCCGGGGGCAAGTCTCTGACCGACCTTAACCTTGCCGAACTCGAGGAACTGTGGCAGAAGGCCAAGCTCCAGCCAAGAAAGGGCTCCTCGGGATAACCCTTCTCGTCGCAGCCGTCGCCATCCTGGCGGGAATCGTCTACCAGGTCACCGACGGGGGACTGGCCGACGGCGCCTACCTCCAGCTCTCCTTCTCCGATCAGCTGCTCGCCGGGGAGAGCTTCCGCATCAACGTGGACGATCCCTCGAGCGACGCCACCGCCAACCCCCTCCTGGTCGGCCTTTTATCGTTGGGGCGGCTGCTGTTCGGCGGGGAGGCGGGAAAGCTCACCGCCCGGGTGCTGGGGGTGTTGATCCTGGCCGGCTTCGGCTTACTGGCCCTCCGTTTGGCGAAAAATCTCGGCGCAAAGGGATACATCGCCTGTATAGCCGGTTTAACGGTGGTCCTCTCACCCTCTGTCATCGCGGCGTCCTGTTCGTTGCAACCGATCGCCCTCGACGCCCTCCTGCTCACGGCCGCCGTCTCAGGCATTCTTCGCGGGATCGGCACCCTCGTAATCGCCGCCGGGGCCCTCACCCTCACCGGCTACTCGGGTATGTTTGCCGGACTGGCCCTCGTCGCGGCGGTACCGGCCATAGACGCCGTCAAGGGGAAGCAGCTCGAGAAGCGCTACCTCCTACTCCTCATCCCCTTCGCTCTGGCGGCGGGCAGGGCCGTCGGCGGACCGATCCTCTTCGAATCCGTCCCCCTGCATGAGGTGCTCGCCCCAGTGGCACTCTCCGGGGCGATTCTGACACAGCGCCTAACGCTGGTGGCCGCCCTACCGGTCGAGATCTTCACCCTCATCGGTGTCTCGATAACGGGCTTCCTCCTCTCCGCGGTTGCCTTCGGGTTGGCCATCCCCAAACTGAAGTGGCGGACCTCCCTGGCGGCGATCCTGATCGCCGCGGCGGTGACCTCCCTGGTAATGCGTGGGGGGGAACTCATGACTATTTGGGCGGTGCCCCTGGTGATCGTGGCCGGGGTGGTCTGGTGCGGCTCATACTGGAAGGAAAAGGCCCGACCGTGGATCACCCTGGGCGTTGCTCTTGCCTTTGTGGTCCCCGCTCTTGTAGATTTTCCGCCGGGTGGTGTTGACGGAGGCGTGCTGGCCCTGTGCCGTCAGGTGCCCGAGGTTCTGCCACCCCGGACCGTCCTCGCCACGTCCCATCCAGGCGCCTACCGCTACCTCGCGGACGTTCCGGTGGTGGACCTCTCCGGAGCGCTGCCCCCCCGGATCCGCGAGGGACCGCGCAACCTGCCGGTGGTGCTCGAGAACTGGGCCCGTCGGGTGAGGGTTCGCCGTCCGACCTACGTCGTAAGCGACGAGGCGAACATCGCGGAGGTGGAAAAAACGCCCCTTCTCGAACGGGTCTACCCCGAAAACGACGACCCAAACGCCCTCTGGCGCATCAACTGGGAACCGCTGGACCGCCGCGAAGGACTGTGGGACCCCGGCGTGCTGGAATGCATCGGTGAAGGCCGGCTCATCAGTTGGGTGGAGATCGGCGGTGACACCGGACTGACCGGGATCATCTCCACCGAGAGCTACGGACCCACCGAATGTGATTGGAAGCTCATCGTACAGTCCGTGGAGCTGGGGGGACGCCGAACCATGCTGGCCGACACCTGCCTCGTTTACCGAAACGCCGAGGCCGTCCGTGTTGACATCCTCCTACCCCCCCACACCCGTATCGTCTGCTTACGCCTGTTCGTGGAAGGAGCCGTGGAGTCGGTGTGCCGCAGCGAAGCCGACACCTACTCGGCCTTCCACAGCCTCCGCCCGAACCGATGGAACGAGATCGCGGTCAGCGTGCCGAAATCTGTGGCCAGCGTGAGCCTGACCTTTATGGGTCTGGGAACCGACTCAAAGCTCGGACTGGGCTCCGTGTGGTTTTTCAACTGATGGAAACGGGACTCTACCTCCCCGACGAGGGATCCACCATCGCCCTGGGTGAACGAATCGGCCGCTCATGCCGCGGCGGGGAGACGCTGCTGCTCACCGGGAAGCTCGGTGCGGGGAAGACCACCCTCATACGCGGAGTGGCGCGTGGTCTGGGCATTACCCGCGGGGTCAGGAGCCCCACCTTCCAACTGCTGCGCGAGCATAGGGGCCGGTTGACCCTGTACCACGCCGATCTGTACCGGCTCGGCGATGGAGTGGAGGATGAGATAACCCAGCTCGGACTGGACGAGCTGCCGGGTTCGAGGGGCGTACTGGCGGTGGAGTGGGCCGAGCGTGGTTTTTGGGGTGATCGGGGCCTCCAGATTAAACTCAGCTTCGAGGCAACGGGGCGGAGGGCGATCCTCTCAACCGGAGACCGGGGGCACCTGCACCTCCTCGGAGAAGGGGAACGATGAAACGACTGATCGCTTTGGCCACGGCCACCCGTCGCGGCGGTGCGGCAATAATCGAAGACGGCGAACCCACCGCCGTACGGGACATCTCACCGTCCCAAACCGGCGGGGCCGCGCTCCTGGCCGGAGCGAAAAACTGCCTGGAGGAAACCGGCTTGGGGTGGGGGGATCTCACCGCCGTAGCCGTGGCTCTCGGCCCCGGCTCCTTCACCGGCCTCAGGGTTGGGCTGGCCACCGCCCTCGGCCTCGTCGAATCGCTGGGGCTGAAGCTCGTCGGCGTGGGCAGCCTGAACTGCGTCGCTCGGGGGGCGAACGACGAATTGGGGGAGGATGGGATCATTTGTGCCACGCTCCCAGCGGGGGAGGGCCTGTTTTACGCACAACTCTTCCAGTACAATAACCCGCTCGGCGGCGTGAGCATGGTTCCGGTGGGCGAACTCATCGAACGCCACCCGGCCCAGAAGTACATCGGCGGAGCCCTGGAGGCCGCACTGGGCGGCCTTCAAGGGCGTCTCATTCCCCGCCACGACTGGGTGTCCCCGGTACACCTGGGTGTCCTGGCCTGGGAGCGCCTGATGCGGGGCGAGACGGATGACCCGACGAAGATCGCCCCGCTGTACGTGAAGCGACCGGCGGCCAGACCGGCGTTTCGGTAACACTTTAAGGAACCTATTCGGCGGATGGCAGGTGCAGAAGCGGTTATACGGGCGGGGCGATGCAGGGTCGCCCCACTCTACCCCCTCTCCCTAATCCCCTCCCCAGAGGGGCGAGGGGACGAATGAAACGGGCGGCCGGGCCGAACTAAGCGGGTGATATTTAAAAAAGCCCCGTCGAAAGGCAGGGCTCGTTTAATAAACGTAATCGGAGGTTTTACGGAGACGGCCCCTCTTCGGGCTCTTCCCCGCCTTCGGCATCCGCCTCCTCTACCGCGCCAACCGCCTTATCCCCGGTATCGGCGGACTCTTCCTCGGTATCAGCCGTTTCATTGGTTTCGTCCGACTCCCCCTCCTCCTCGGCTTCCTCGGCCAGTATCTCCGGGGCATGGGCCAGGGCCTCGTCCACACTCTGCCTGCCGCCGATGTAAAGCTGAGGATCGGGCACATCCTCGGCAAGACCGACGCCGCGCTCGTCGCCCTCGGCAACGACCCATATCTTGGCCTGGGCGACCAGGTCGTGCTGGAAGCGGATCGGGATGTGGTACACGCCGACCTGTTTGATGTGGTCCTCCAGGATCACCTGGTTGCGGCTGATCTCGATACCCTGGGTGGCCAGGAGCTTGACGACCTCGTTCTCGCCCACCGATCCGTAGAGCCTGCCGGCATCGCTGGCCTTGCCGGCCACGGTGAAGCTCGCCGATTCGATCCGGCCGGAGAGATCCTCGTGCTGGCCGCGCATCCGGGTCAGCCTCCGCTCGTGGGCCGCGCGCTCGATCTCGACCTGTCTCCGCGCTCCCCTGGTCACCCTCATCGCCAGTTGCCTGGGAATCAAGAAGTTGCGGGCGTAGCCACCCTTGACGCGGACAACGTCGCCCCGTTTTCCCAGGTTCGGCACATCTTGACGCAGGATTACTTCCATCGGCTCACCCGGCTGACGTTACGGTGATTATCGAGACAACGGCGGATTAGCGGCGGTGGTACTCGAGTTTGTAGGGGATCCGGCCCAGAATACGGGCGCGTTTGATCGCACGGCTCAACTGCCGTTGGTGTTTGGCGCAGCAACCGGTGGTCCGCCGGGCGCGGATCTTCCCCCGCTCGGTGACGTACCGGCGGATCAGCTCCAGATCCTTGTAGTCTATCTTCTCGATCCCGTCCTTACAGAACCGGCAGTGACGCTTCCGCATCATCCGCTTCTGTTTCTTCTTCCTGATGACCACTTATCGTCCTCGTTCTAGAAGGGGATATCGTCGTCGGAGAGGGGCTCCATCCCGTCGTCCCGGGAGGTCGCATCCTGGGCGCCGGACCTCTGGTCCCCCTGACCGCGGCTGATGAACTGGAACCTCTCGATAGTCACGTCGAGTTTGGATCGCTTGGCCCCGGTCTCTTTATCTTCCCAGGTGTGAAAGCGCAACCGTCCCTCGATCAGGATCGGATCGCCCTTTCGCTTGTACTCACAGATGATTTCCGCCGACCTGGCCCAGGCGGTGCAATCCACGAAGGTGGTCTCGTCCCGCTGCTCCCCCTCGCGGGTCTTGAATTTGCGATTAACGGCGAGCCCCACGCTGGCCACCGCCTGTCCGTTTGCCGTGTACCGAAGCTCGGGGTCCCGGGTCAGGTTGCCCAGGAGAATAACTTTGTTATAACCGGCCATGACTACATCCTTTTTTTCAGCCTACTCACCCCGGCAGGTCATGAACCGGATAACGGTCTCGTCGAGGCGGAGCTTGGCCTCGATGCCGGCAATCTTTTCGGGCTCGTTTCGATGATAGATGAGCAGGTAATGGGCTTGGGTGCGACGTTTAATCTGATACGCCAATCCTTGAACACCCTGATCCTTGATCTCGGCCTTCTCCCCAAAGAGCTGGCGGAGCTGGTCGAGCTTGGCCTCGAGGCGATCCGCCTCGATATCGGGCATCAAAACGACGGTGGTCTCGTAGTCGCGCATACTCCCCCAGAATCATTATAAGTTCAGAGGCGCTACTTTACAATAAGAACGCCGGCCTCCGCAACCCCTAACCGGCCACGCCGGGCAGAATGGGGGCGATCACCAGGCTGATAACGGCCATCAACTTGATCAGGATGTTGATCGAGGGTCCCACCGTATCCTTCAGGGGATCGCCCACGGTGTCGCCGATCACCGCCGATTTATGCGCCCGGGAGCCCTTGCCCCCGAGATTCCCCTCCTCGATGTACTTCTTGGCGTTGTCCAAAGCGCCGCCCGAGTTGGCGGTGAAGATGCCCATCATCACACCGGTAACGATGGCGCCGACCAGCACCCCGGCCAGGGCCAGAGGTCCGAGGAGGAAGCCCACGACCACCGGGACTGCGACGGCCAGGACGCCGGGAAAGATCATCCCCACGAGGGCGCTCTTGGTGGCGATGTCCACGCACCTGTCCGAGTCGGGCAGAACGCCCTCGGCGCCCTCCCGGAGACCCGGAATGACCTCGAACTGTCGCCGGACCTCCCGGATCATGTCGTTGGCCGCCCGGACGACGGCCCGGAAGAGCTTACTGGCGAAGAAGAAGGGCAGCATACCGCCGAAGATCAATCCGGCCAGGATCAGGGGGTTGGTGAGGGAGACATCCACCGCCGTGCCGATGACGGCAAGGTAGGCGGTTAACAGGCCCAGAGCCGCCAGGGCTGCGCTCCCGATGGCGAAGCCCTTGCCGATGGCCGCCGTCGTGTTGCCCACGGCGTCCAGACGATCGGTGATCCGGCGCACCTTGGGATCCAGTCCAGCCATCTGGGCGATACCCCCGGCGTTGTCGGCGATCGGTCCGTAGGAGTCAACGCTGACCACCATCCCCGTAGTTGCCAGCATCCCCACGGCGGCCATGGCCACTCCGTACATCCCGGCGACGTAATGGGCGAAGATCACCGAACCGGCGAGGATGATTACCGGCACCGCGAGCGATTCCATGCCCACGGCCAGCCCCTCGGTGACGGTGACCGCCGCGTTGGTATCGCTTGCCTCGGCCACTTTTTTAACCGGTCTGAACCGGGAAGATGTGTAGTACTCACTGGTCAGCCCGATCAAGACACCGGCCACGATACCCGCCAGGATCGCCCAGAAGGGACCGAGCCTGGCGTAGCCCTCGAAGGGGGTTCCCAACCAGTTGACCAGGAAGTAGGCGGCTCCGGCGGAAAGCCCCGCCGCCAGATAGACGCCGCCGGTGAGGGCCGCCTGGGGGTTCTTCCGTCCGACGAGCTTGGTAAAAAAGATGCTCAAAATGCTGGCCCCGGTCCCCGCAGCGGCCACGGCCAGGGGCAGGAGCAAGAGGTTCCGGTTGATCAGGGAGACCGCCGCGGCGAGGGACATGCTCGCGATGATGCTCTCGACGTAGCTCTCCAGGAGGTCGGCCCCCAGGCCGGCCACGTCGCCCACGTTGTCGCCCACGTTGTCGGCGATGACGGCGGGGTTGCGCGGGTCGTCCTCGGGAATCCCGGCCTCGACCTTGCCGACCAGATCGGCTGCCATGTCGGCGCCCTTGGTGAAGATACCACCACCGGAGCGGGCAAAGAGCGCCATCAGCGAGGCGCCCATGGCGAAGCCGTTAACGACCCCCACCTCACGCAGAAGGCCGGCCCGCTCCACCGCGCCCGGGGTGAAGATAGTCGGGGCGAAGAGCCAAATCACCGCGGTCAGTCCCAGAAGGGACAATCCGACCACGGACAGCCCCATAACCGCGCCGCCGGATATCGCGACCCCGAGGGCGGGTTTGATCCCCTCCTGGGCGGCGTGGGTCGTCCGGGCGTTGGCCCTCGTCGCGATAGCCATGCCGACGTAGCCCGCCGCACCGCTTACCAGTGCCCCGATGGCGAAGGAAACCGCCGTGCGCCAACCCAGACCGGTGAAGGCCATCGCCCCGCCCACAAAGACGATGATAAACCCCACGGTGCGGTACTCATGGCTCAAGAAGGTCTGCGCCCCCCGGCGGATCTGCCCTGAGATCGCCTCCATCAACGGCGTCCCCTGGGGCTTGCGCAGAACGCCGACCGCGAAAAGGACGACGAAGAGAACGGCGATGAGACCGCTAAAAAGAGGCCAACCTAAAAACATACCCTCTCCGGTTCCTACGGATCGGATTCCAGCGAGTCGTCCCCGAATTGCGGACCGGCGTTCACCTGACCCATGGCCCTCTGCCAACCCACCCTCTCCAGGAGGATCAGCCCCTCCACGACCCGACCGACGACCCCCCCCACCTCCCGCAGGCGATCCTCGGGGAAGGGGGAGAGGACGAAATCAGCCAGATCCGCCCCCAACGGGGCCGGTCCGCATCCGATGCGCATCCGCCCAAAATTCTCACCGAGGTGAGAAATGATGTCCTCCAGGCCGTTATGTCCACCGGAACCGCCGTGGGATCGGAGCCGCAGCGTGCCAAAGGGGAGGTTGACATCGTCGCAACTGATCAACAACCCCTCGAGGGGGGTGTCGGTCTCGCGCAGAAGGCAGCCCACCGCCTGCCCCGAGAGGTTCATAAAGGTCTGGGGCTTACACAACACGAACTGACGACCCACGAGGGTGATCCGACCGACCAAACTCCTGCACATCCGTCGCCACACCGAGAGCCGGCCCCGGCGCGCCAGCTCATCCACCGCCATGAAGCCCAGGTTGTGGGGCGTTTCGGCATACCGCTCACCCGGGTTACCCAGACCGACGACGAGCACCTACTCCGTCGCCTTCTCGGCGGCGGCCTCCTTCTCATCCTTGGGCGCACCTTCCTCGACCTCTTCGCCCTCCTCACCCTCGAGGATCTCGACGATCTCCTCCTCTACTACCAAGCGGGGCTTACGCACATGGACCACCGTGTCGTGTTCCTCGGTGAGGAACTCGATGCCGGCAGGCGGCTCCAGGTCGGACACGTGGATGGAGTCCCCCAATTCCAAGAAGGATACGTCCACCTCGATCGAGTCGGGCAGATCGCCCGGCAGGCAGGTGATGCTCATCTCCCGCAGGTTGTGCTCCAGCATGCCGCCCTCCTTCACCCCGGGCGAGTCCCCGGTCAGGACGATCGGGATCGAGGTGTGGATCGGCTTTTCCATGGAGATTCTGTAGAAGTCTACGTGGAGCGGTTCCTCGGTTACAGGGTCCTGCTGGACCTCGACGATGATCGTCGGGTAAACCGTTTTGCCGACCTCGAGGTCCACGATGAAGTTGTGCGCCTCGTGGGGTCGGACGGTATGGGTCAACACCTTGCGGTCAATGGCGATGGGAATCGTTTCCTCGACCTCGTTGCCGTAGATGACGGCCGGCACGCGATCGGAGCGGCGGAGCCTCCGTGCGCCACCCTTGCCACCTACCTCGCGTTTTTCGGCTTGCAGACGCACACGTTTCATCTCAACCTTCCCAAACTCAAAGCGCTAACGACGTAAAGACGGCTTCGAGAGATCGTTGTGATTTAGAACCAGCTTGGCATTCTAGCACACCAACGCCGCCCACCGCAACCACTTTCCCCTTGACACCCCCACCATCCGTCCCTATCATAAGGTGCCTTCGGATGGGCCCATAGCTCAGCTGGTCAGAGCCACCGGCTCATAACCGGTTGGTCCCAGGTTCGAGTCCTGGTGGGCCCACCAACGCAATGCGTTGGATCAAGACCCCGCGAGGAAGGGTCTGAGAAGTTTGATAAGTTATCCCTGCGAGCTAAACCAACGTACTTAACCGGGTTATTTCTAAATCGCAGCGCGTTGGATCGCGGTTCCACAAGAATGGGTCCTAAAAAAACAAAGAGAGACCGTTGCAAAATGCCAATCTAGCGCAATTATGATGGTTCTCAGCGTTATTAGTAGCCACGCATATTCCCCGTAGGGGCTCCGGCTTTTAGTCCCCGCCCGCGGGAGTTAGTAAACGCACCGCTCGCGGCGACAAGTTGTCATACACAGTTAAACCCACCTCGCGGAGCTGCCCCATAAAGACTGAGGGGGTTGGGGAGTTGAAAGCCGCGGGAGTTAGTAAACGCACCGCTCGCGGCGACAAGTTGTCATACACAGTTAAACCCACCTCGCGGAGCTGCCCCCTCAAGACTGAGGGGTTGGGGAGTTGA
>DAOVLG010000173.1 GCA_030631385.1 Candidatus Coatesiibacteriota bacterium
CCCCGTTCGTCGGGGGAGACGGCCCAGACCGTGTCCGGGGTGATCGTGACGTCGGAGACCGTGCGGTGGCCGCTCTGTCTTCCCATCAGTGGGTCGAGCCGGGAGAAGGAAACCGTGCGCGCCGGGTTGAAGGTGGATGTGTGGAGGAGTCCCTCGCTGGTGGCGATGTAGGCCTCATCGCCGAGGCTGGCGGCTCCGTAGCAGACCCAGCCGCCATCGTCGCGTTTGGGTAGCCCGGCCCCGTTCCAGCGGTTGCCGATGTCCGAGGAGTAGGCCGCGCCCTCCCCCAGCGCCCAGAGCACCCCGTCGCTGAAGACCACCCGATTCAGAGACTCGGGCAGCGCCGGGTCGTTGATCGGGACGAAGCGTTCCCCGTCTTTGGTATAGAGACGGCTGCCCCCGACGGCCCAGAGCCCCTCGGGGGTTAACGTAATGGATACCAGACCCTCCGCGGGCAGGCCGTTCTCGGCGCCCACGAGCTCCCAGGAAAACCCGCGGGTTACGACGCCGGCCTCCTCGGGGGTCAGTTCGGCCTCCTCCGAGATCGGCTTCACGTCACCGCCGCAGCCCAGAAACAGCGCCAGGAGAGCGAGTATCGAAGTTGAGCTTTTCACCATACGCATTGGGGGTCGCTAATCCTCGCCGAGCAGCTCCTCGTAGGCGTCGGCTTCGTGGAGATCGTCCATCTCCCCAGGATCGTCCGGCTTGACCTTGAGGAGCCAGCCGCTCCCGTGGGGGTCGTCGTTCACCTGCTTGGGATCGTTCACGGCCGCGTTGTTTACCTCGGTCACCTCACCGGAAATGGGAGCGGTGAGATCGCTGGCGGCCTTCACGCTCTCCACGACGCCGCATTCATTCCCCGCCTCGATCCGGTCTCCAACCTCGGGCAGTTCGATGTAAACGAGTTCCCCCAACTGCTCGGAGGCGTACTCGGTGATGCCGATTATTGCCTCGTCGTCGTCGAGGTGAACCCACTCGTGGGTCTCGGTATATTTCCTGTCATGGGGGTAGGACACTCCGACTCCTTCCTTCAACGGCCCGCCAGCTTGAAGCTAGACCAACACCGCGCGTTGGATCGCAGCCTCGCGAAGACGGTCTCCAGCATTCTTGAGGTTGACCCCGCGAGCGTTGCCTTTTCTTCTATCCTAACCTCCGGCACCACCAGCTTGAAGCTGGCTACGTGAGGCGTTGCATCCCAGTACCGCAAGGATGAACTTCAGTTAATCCGCAGTAATCCCCGCGAGCCACGCCTAACTAATAGTTTCCGTTTGTCGCTCCCTCGCAAACAAAGAAAAAAGCAGGGCGGCTTCGGTACAAGAACAATGTAATGGATTTGACCCGTTACTTGCGGGTTCCCTCTTTGTAAAAGGGCGGTTTGACCACCACGGCCCGGCGGCGCTTCCCACGGACGAGAATCTCGAACTCGGTGCCCGACCTGCGGTGGGACGAGGAGAGGTAGGCCAGGCCTATCGCCCGGTCCAGGGAGGGGGACATCGTCCCCGAGGTCACACAGCCGATCTGTTCTCCGTCCGCGTAACACTCCGCATGCTGCCTGGCGATGCCCCGGTCGAGCATCTCGAAGCAGATCAACCTGCGTTTGGGCTTCTGTTCCTTGACCCCGACCAGGGCGTCGTGTCCGATGAAGTCGCCCTTGTCCAGCTTCACCGTCCAGCCCAATCCCGCCTCGTAGGGGTTGGTGGTCTGGTCAATGTCGTTGCCGTAGAGGCAGTACTTCATCTCCAGGCGAAGGGTGTCGCGGGCGCCGAGGCCGATGGGACAACCCCCCAGCTCCACAGTTTTTGGCCACAGGGCGCGCCAGACGGCCTCGGCATGGGGGTCGGGGACGTAGATCTCGAAGCCGTCCTCGCCGGTATAGCCGGTGCGGGAGAGCAGGAGGTCGTCCACCCCGGCGATCCGTCCGGTGGCAAACTCGTAGAAGCTGATGGGCTCGAGGGGTATGTCGGTTACCGACCGGATCACCTCCTCGGCCAGGGGGCCCTGGACGGCGATCAGGGTGGTCTCGTCGCTCTCATTGGTGAGCCCGAGCTCATTGGAGGCGTGCTCCGTCACCCACTCCCAGTCCTTGGCGACACAGGCGCCGTTGACCACCAGCAGGATATTGACATCGCCGAAGCGGTAAACCAGCAGGTCGTCCACGATGCCCCCGTCGGGGTAGCACATCGGGGTGTAGAGGACCTGGCCGTTTTTTAGGGCCGATACGTCGTTGGTCACCAGGCGGTTGACGAACTCCAGCGCCCCCGATCCCCGGACCCGGAACTCGCCCATGTGGGTCAGATCGAAGAGCCCCACCTTGGCGCGGACGGTGCGGTGCTCCTCGTTGATGCTCGAATACTTGACCGGCAGCTCATGATCGGCGAACTCGATCATGTGGCCGCCAAGCTCACGATGGATGGCGTTGAGCGCGGTCTTCTTCATCCTTTCCTCTTCCAAGGGTGCACGATGTGGGGCAAGTTTAGGGGGGCCGACGGGCGCTGTCAAGCGTCCTTTCTTCGGTTTGTGGTTCGATACCAAAGGTAGAAGATGGACACCGCACCGGCCAGCTTCAGAAGGTCCGGCGCGATGAAGGGCGCGACCCCGGCGGTGATGGCCGCTCCGGCATCGCCGATCCAGAACGCCAGCCAGGTGTAACCGAAGAGGTAGATCGTCGCAATTCCAGCCAGGCGCTCGCGGTCAGGGCGCCCACGGCCAGGAGCACCGGTAGAACGTAGGTGAGAAACCAGGTGTGGGACCGGACCTCGGTACGCGTAACCAGGTTCATCTTACTCCCTGGCAGTGGAAAAAATTTAACCGATCACCGTTAGTAAACGGACCGATAAGAAGGTGAGACCTTTGAATAAGTACTATTTATAGCCCCGGAACACATTTATCCGTTCTTGGATCAAGGGGTTAAAACCCCTTGTCTACTACGGGGTTGCGGCTATAGCCCCCGATGAGGCTGGGCGGATAGGTCTGCCGTAACGGCGTATTTCAAAGGTCTTGAGTCTTAAGTCCCTTCGTAGGGCGGGGTTTGGTAACCCCGCCGCTTTTCGTAGGGGCGGGGCTCCGCCCCCGCCCGCGGGCGACCGCAGAGGGTCGCCCCTACGGTAAATTGAAAGGTCTTAATTTGATAATCATTTCCCGCGAGCGATGCTTTATTTCACCATTGAAAACAGGTAGGAGCCGATCTTTAGGACGGCCCGCCCAACTTTCATGGTCAGGAATTTTTCTCTTAGTGGGGTTCCAGTTGGTCCAGATAAGGGTAGTGATCCCAAATTCAGTACTCGCCCTTTGGCGGCCAGCGGGTCTCCAGCCAGCCGCGCTCCTTCCAATAGGCGTAGTCCCCCTTGAACAGCTTGCGGTTGCGCTGGATCAGGTCCCGCAGGAAGCGGTGCTTGGCGGCGTGGATGCCCAGCTTGGGATATTTCCGCTTCTCCCGCACCGCCTCGACGAGCTCCTCCCCGAGCCGCTGGGCCTTGGCGAAGAGTGAGTCTCGGTCGTTGGGGCGGGTGTAAACCATGAAGACACCCGCCAGCTCGCCCACGAGGTTGTACCCCATCATCTCGCAGCAGGCGCCCAGGTAGCGGGCGGTCTCCTGCTCCCCCATCCCGGCCGAGGTGGCCACGGCCACGGCGTGCTTACCGGTCATCTCGGGTCGGTGCAACAGCGACATGGAGCGGTCCAGGAAGGCCTTGAGCTGGGCGGTCACGCTGAAAACGTAGACGGGACTGGCGAGCACCAGGGCGTCGGCGGAGCGCATCTCGCGATGTATCGAGTCAACCTCGTCCTTGATCGGGCACGGCTCCCCGACCAGGCACCTCGCCTCGGCGATGCAGGGGCGGATGTCCATGCGGGCCAGGTACCTCTCGGCAACCTCCCCTCCCGCTTCGCGCCAGGGCTTCAGCAGCTCGGCGGTGAGGGCCGCCGTGTTCCCCTCACCGGCGTGGGGCGAACCGTTCAACACCAGGAGCTTCATCTTAGCATCCTCCATCGAGCGTTCTTTTATCCATATCCTACCCGACCTCGACTACGCTGACAACCCTCCACCCGTATCAGAAAGGGCGGGGATAATCACCCCGCCCGGTTGGTTTAAAAACGTTCAAGCCGCCTCGCCGTCCACTTTTTAGTCCCAGACGACCTCCTCGGGATTCAGGCAGTGTTTACAAGCCACCTTCCCCGCCGTGGCAAAGTCCTGAGCTTGAAGAACGCAGACGATGTTCCGGGGCCTGATCCGTTCCGTGTGACCGCAACCGGGACGATGATAGCAGTCCTCGTCGTCGCTGGCCACGTAGACCGCTAGAAGCCCGTCGTCGTCGGTCAGTGCGGGATCGAAAAGCCCGCGTCCCTCCGTAAACGCATCGTACATCAGGCGCCGATAATCGCCGTGGCGGGCGCAGTTGGGCAGATAACGCCAGGCCACGGCCCAACCGGAGCGGACCATCTCGGCGCCGACGTCTTCGCAGTCATCCGTTCCGACGTAGGCCAGCCAGCGCCAGGGGCGAGCGCTGTCTCGTTCGTCCCGGTCCGGGGTCAACCAAACCGGGGTCCCCGACGGCAGCAGCTCCTCCAGCTTCTCTTTCGCCTCTACGAAGCCCAGTCGTCCGCGTTCCGGTGTGTCCAGGCCGATAAGCCTTACCCGATGTTTATACTCCTCCCCAGGGTCGCCGTTCACCCCCACCAGCCCGGTCGGCGTGTAACCGCTACAAGTGTCGCCATCGATGACCTCGCAAACGGTGACCGACCGTTCCTCCGGGCAAGCGATCCTCTCCGCGGCGTTGGAGTCAATGCCCCACAGAAAAGCGAGGATGGTGGTGAAGCAAAGGATAAGCCTCGAAGCCCATCCTCTTAGAGGTTTCTCGCTCATTTCAGATCCCCGCTCTAGGCCGCCTCATCGGGCGGGGCCGAGGGTTTACCTTTCTTTGCCGAAAGCTCCGAGTCTTTCATTCTCTGCATTCGCAGCGCCTCCTTCACCGGATTCAGCCGGTCGCGGATGATCCGGGGGGTGATCTTCACCTCCCGCACCGGCGCCGGAAATTCGTAGAAGGCCTCGAGCATGATCTCCTCGAGGATGGCCCTCAGCCCGCGGGCGCCGACCTTGCGCTGGATCGCTTCCCGGGCGATCTCCCTCAGCGCCGCCGGTGTAAAGGAGA
>DAOVLG010000359.1 GCA_030631385.1 Candidatus Coatesiibacteriota bacterium
AATTTTTTCGGTCAGGGTTTTCTGTACGACAGTTGGAGCTCCTTCTACGGCAAGGGTACGGAGGTTTTGTGTAACCTCCTTCTCCAGGTGTTTCACGAATATGTAGGGCGAATGTGTCCGGATGAGGGGTTGGAGATGCTCTCCGAACTCAATCCCGCGGGCGGTGATTTTGTCTACATCCACATCCTCGATCCCCATACCCCCTATCAACCCCCACAACGCCATCTCCCGGAAAACGATTACCAGGGGCGCTATCGGGTAGACAGCCTCGATTTCATCAAGCATGCTGATGATCTTACCGACAGAGATCTGGCCCAATTGAAACTTCTGTACGAGGGTGAAGTTCGGTACGTGGATGAGTATCTGGGAAAGGCTCTCGACATCTTGGAGGAGGGAGAACTTTGGCAAAACACCGCGTTCATCTTCCTCTCCGACCACGGTGAAGAGTTCAGGGAACATGGACGTCTGATGCACAAGACCGTCAACCTCCACCACGAGTTGACCCATGTGCCTCTCGTCATCTATTGGCCAGGTCTCTTGGAGGGGGGAGGTGTTGTCAGCGAGCCTGTTTCCCTTGCCGATATCTACCCCACCGTTCTGGACGCGCTTAACCTAAAATACATTGAGGACAAGCTCAACGCGCGGAGCCTGTTAACTCAACTACCCGAGAATCGCCCGATCTTTGCACAGCGTTGCTGGAACGACCCGCCTGGGGCGATGAATTCGGACTTCGTCATCCTGGGTGAGGCGGCGCTTTTCGTTAACCACGATGAAGATATGGTGGAGCTCTATCTGTCTTATTACGACCGACCGGTGAACCAGGCGAAGGATCGTCCCGAAATCGTCGCTGAATTGGAGAAACTCCTCGAGGAGTGGCATGTGAGGAACGAGGAGTTAATCGAATATCACGACACAATCAAACAGCAGGCATCACCGGATCAGGTCCATATGGAGAATCTTCGCGCTTTGGGGTATCTGCAATGATACTCGGGCGCTTAACGTATCTTTTTCAACATTAAGGTGAGGGCGGCTGGGTGAAGTTTAAGATCAGGGGTAGTGATCTACTCCGAGAGACCCGGCGCCTGGCCCTTTTTGGGATTTTTGCCGGCTACGTCTTCCTGGCGTTTCACCTTCTTTCCACCTGGGTCATCCACGGCAGCCCCTCGGGCTGGGACCCGCTGGTCAGCGGCTTCAGCGGGATTGTGCGGAACATCACCGCCCTTCTTTTCTTCTACCCCGCCGTCGCCTGCCTCGCGAACCTCATCGCCGGCGTTCTCGCCACCCTCGTCACCGGATTCACCCGGCTCGACGAACGAGGTCGCTTTCGGGTGGGCGTTATCGTTGTCGCCGGGATCAGCTTCGCCCTTCTAGGTATCCCGGTGGACCCCGGCGAAATGTTCGTTCACATTCAAACCCTCCTCGGGTATTTGATAAAATTACTCTTGGGGGCGGGCTTCGTCTGGGCTGCGCTGCGCTGGCGGAGGCTTGGACGGGTATTATCCACCGCCGCTGGTTTCACCCTGGGCGGTGTCTTTCTGCTGTGGCTTCTCCTGGTCTTCGCCTTCCCGTGGAATTTCTCCCCGGGTGATCCGAAGGACGATGATCCCCCCGGCCCCAACATCCTCATCGTACTTTCCGACGCCCAGCGGGCCGACGTTGATTCGCTCTACGGGGGGCACGTGCCGACCCCGAACCTCGAGCGTCTGGCCGCGAGGGGGGTGACGTATGAAAACTGCTTCGCCCCCTCGAGCTGGACCGTCCCCAGCGTTGCGGCTATGTTCACCGGTCTGGCGCCCGAAGTCAGCGGCATGGATGGGATTAGAGCCCTTCCATCAACCATTGAATATCTCCCTAAAAGGCTCTCGGAGTATGGCTACCGAACCTGGACCTCCATCGGTAACAGCGTCCTCTCGCGGGGGATCGGCTTCTACCGGGGATTCGATTACTTCGCCATATACGACTGGAACTTCTTCGGTCAGGGGTTACTTTTCGATAACTGGAGCTCGCTCTACGGTAGTCTCACCCAGCGGTTCTGTATCTTTTTAAACAGTCTGTTGCACTCCTACACCGGGCGTCTGTGCCCCGGTGAGGGGTTGGAGATGGTGCGGGAACTCAACCCCGCGGGCGGCGATTTCGTCTACATCCACATCATGGACCCCCACCGCCCGTACCAACCTCCCGAGCGTTACCTCTCAAATACCGATTACGAGGGCCGCTACCGAGAGGATAGCCTGGGCTTCACCCGCCGCTGCGACGAACTCACCGAGGGGGACATCGCCCAGCTCAAGCGGCTCTACGAAGGGGAGATCCGCTACGTGGACGAGCACGTGGGCAGGGTTTTGGACATCCTCGACGAGCGGGGTCTGTGGACAAACACGGCGGTGATCTTCTGCGCTGATCACGGGGAGGAGTTCGCCGAGCACGGCCGGTTCACCCACAAGACGGCCAACCTCCACCACGAGCTGACCCACGTGCCGCTCGTTGTCTACTGGCCCGGCAGATTCGAGGATGGTTCGAGGGTCCGCACGCCGGTGTCGCTCTGCGACGTGTACCCCACGCTCCTCGAGGGCCTCGGTC
>DAOVLG010000191.1 GCA_030631385.1 Candidatus Coatesiibacteriota bacterium
CGCTGATCCTCGCCGGCGAGACGGGGCTCGATTCGGCGGTGCTGCGCGCGATCGAGGGCTCGCGGGCCGTGGGCGCTCTCCTCGACGCCGGGGCCGCTGCGGTTCTCTGGGGCGCGGACCTATTCGTGAGATACTACGACGCCCTCTGGCCGCTGGTCCAGCGCTACCGGTCCATCGGATACGGCGAACGCTTTCCGGTGGAGGTGCACCTGGACGCCGGGGACCTGATCCGGGCCGCCGAGTTCGGCGCCCTGGTCGAGCGCCTGCTAACCGCCCTGGACCGCTTTCTGGGAGAACTGCACGACCGGCACCCCGATCTGACCCTCGCCGTCGTCTCGAACGGGGGTTACGGCCCCCGTCTCCCGGAGGGACTTTCGAGCGTTCCCTGGGGCCCGACCGGCGAGGCCTGGCTGCTCCTCTCCGGGCCCCACATCCGTCCCCTCGGGGAGCGGGAGGGTACGGTACAGGGAGCCGCGATGCTCCTCGGCGAACTGGTACTCGTCGAGCGTCTCACCGAGACCGGCGGGATCGGTGAGCGGGAGATTCTCGAGCCCTTCTACCGGGACGGGCTAACACTCTCTTGCCCACCCCCCACCGTTGACAGCCGGGACGACGGAAATTACACTCTATTGAAGTCCCCCGCTGTCGTCGTTACCAATGACGATTAGGAGGCCCAGGCTTTGGCGGGGTGGATTTAGGAGGTTGCCATGAAGAGGATTATCGCCGTTGCCCTTGCCGCCGTTGTTCTTGTCGTAGCTACCCTTGCCGACGACTTGGCCGACACTCGCGCCCGCGCCGCTGACGATTTGGCCGCCGCCCGCGCCGCCCTCGATGCCGCCAAAACCGCCAAGGTCGAAGCCGAGGTTGCCGCCGACGACGCCGCCACCGCCTTCCAGAGAGTCAGCGTCGCCTACAACGCCTACAACGCCACCTACGCCGACTTAGAAGCCGCCTACTACATGTTCCAACGCCGTTCAGGCCGCGCCGACGACGCCCGCGCCGCCTACGCCGCCGCCGAAACCGCCTACGATGCCGCTCTCGACGCCGCCTGGGCCACCTCCGCCGCCTACGAAGCCGCCGAGTCCGCCCGCGAGGCCGCCAGGGCCGACTTACAGGCCGCCGATGCCGCAAGTGACACCGCCTGGGCCGCCTACGAGGCCACCCGCGACGCCGACGACGCCGCCTACTACAAGGCCGCCCTTGCCGACTGTGAGACCGCCCGCGACGCCTACAAGGCCGCCGAAGCCGACGCCGAGGCCGCATACGCCGCCTTCAAAGCCGAGGCCAAGGAAGACGGGGATGCTACCGATGACTAAACAAAACACAAAGAAGGAAGCCGTGAAGAAGATAATGACCGTCGCCCTTGCCGCTGTCGTCCTCGTCGCTTGCGACACCACCCAGAAGGTCGCCGACGTTGACTACCCCGCCTTCGACGCCTTCCGTGCCGCCCTCACCGCCGCCGAAGTCGCCAGGGACGCCGCCAAATCCACCTTCGACGACGCCCATGCCGCTTGCGAGGCCGCCAACGCTGACGAACTGGCCGCTGCCGCCTCCTGGGCCGACGCTGCCGCCGCCCTCGACACCGCCAAGGCTGCCTCCTACGCTACCCTCGATGCCTCCTACTACAGCGCCGCCGCCGACGACTACTTGGCCGCTTGCGCCGCCCTCGACACCGTAGTCGACCGCGCCCACGCCGCCCGCACCGACTTCGAGGTCGCCTGCGCCGACTACAAGGCCGCCCTCACCGCCGCCGAAACCGAGGCCGTCTGGCCCGAATGCAGGGCCATCTTCCGCGCCGCCCTCGCCGACTACAACGCCGCCGAAGCCGACTACAAGGCCGCTATCGCCGAGGCGGGAGATTAAGTGATGGGGATTAGAGAGGTAAGAGCGGCGTTGATCCAGCTCACCAACGACGAGGCGGTCGCCCTTGGCAGCGTTGTAAAGGTAACCTGGGGCCGGATAAATGCGACGTAGGAATAAACAAGAAAAGAAGGCCCCCTCGAGGCCCCGCAGCTTAATCGGAAATACACCCGGCTGATTGAAAAGGAAAATCGGATACGTTTGCCCCAGTTGCGCCAAACGGCCATCCCGCGGAGGAAGAAAGGTGTCCGGACACTCCAAATGGTCAACCATCAAACGGAAGAAGGGCTCCAAGGACGCCAAGCGCGGCAAGATCTTTACCCGGCTGATCCGGGAGATCACCCTGGCGGCCCGGGAGGGCGGCGGAGACCCGAACGCCAATTCACGTCTCCGCGCCGCCATCGCCAACGCCACCGCCCAGAACATGCCCAAGGAGAATATCAAGCGGGCCATCCAGCGCGGCACCGGTGAGCTTCCCGGCGTCACCCTCGAGGAGCACATCTACGAGGGCTACGTCCCGGGCGGCGTGGCCGTCATCGTGGAGGTGATAACCGACAACCCCAAGCGCACCACCCCGGAGATCCGCCACGTGTTCGAGAAGCGGGGGGGACACCTGGCCAAATCCGGCGCCGCCACCTACGCCTTCGACCGCCGGGGGCTGATCCTGATTGACGCCGAGGCCGATGAGGAGCTTTTGATGGAGGTGGCCCTCGAGGCGGGAGTGCTGGACATCACCGACGAGGGGGACGTCTTCGAGGTGCTCACCGAGGCGTCCGACTACTCGGTGGTGCACGAGGCCCTGGAGAAGGGCGGATTCCCCATCGTGGAGAGCTCGATCTCCTACATACCCACGAGCCTCGTCAACCTCCCCCGCGAGGAGGGCGAGAGGGTAGTCGGCCTCCTGGAGGCCCTCGAGGACCACGACGACGTGCAGAAGGTTTTCACCAACTACGACATCCCCGACGACCTCGAGCTGGAAGGATGAGGGTTTTAGGGCTGGACCCCTCCCTGAGGGCCACCGGCTGGGGGGTGGTCGAGGGCGCGGGCAACACATTTCATTGCCTGGGCTGCGGACACATCCCCACCAAGTCCGGCGTGCCGCTCCCCGAGCGCCTCGAACGCATCTACCTCGAGCTCACCGCGGTCATCGCCCGTTTCGAGCCCGAGGCCGCCGGGGTGGAGACCGTCTTCACGGCCAAGAATCCGAAGGTCGCCATTCTGCTGGGGCACGCGCGCGGCGTGGCGGTCCTGGCCGTCAAGCGCGCCGGGGTGCCCGTCTTCGAGGACGCCCCCCGGGACATAAAAAAGGCCGTCACCGGACGGGGCGGGGCCGCCAAGGAGCAGGTGGCCTACATGGTGAAAATGATCCTGGGCCTGGATGAGTCGCCAATAACAACCGACGAATCCGACGCCCTGGCCGCCGCCCTGTGCCACCTGTTGCGCTATCCAGTCAATTAAGAGAACCTGAAGCCAACTAAAGGAATTGAATAATGCCATTTAACAACCGACAAAAAGAGTTAGTTGAAAGCGTATTATATCATTGAGAGGCTTGAATACGCCCTATCAAGTACTATTGTAATAATACCCGGAATGGTTGACCCACGACAACCAATTATACAAGATGTAAATATTTTTACGATATTGCACTTAATAACTACTCTATTCTTAGTTGATAAGAAGAAAGACAAGATGGGTGGTTTTTGTTATAAGGCACTACGCAAAGTGGGGCATGAGCATTTATTAGATAACATCTGCATTTTAATCAATAGTAAAATAGGTAATACTACATTCGGAGATTATATAAGACATAAAAGAAACAAGTTAACGGTACATGGAATGCTAGAATTTTCATCTTTACCTGAGGAAAATAAAGCTGTAACATTTAATAATGATTTGACAGATGATTTTACAGAGTTAATGGAACAATTTGAGCAGGAATTATTACAATTAGAAGAGAATCTATGCACTTTATTAGGATACAATTATAATGGAATAGTTCATTTTATTGAGAAAAAAATAGGGATTTATTGATAAGAAACTGTTGCAAAATGCCATTTTGGCGTAATCTGATGTCTAGCAAATCTGTCAGCAAAAAACGAATATTCCCCGTAGGGGCGGGGCTCCGCCCCCGCCCGCGGGCGACCGCAGAGGGTCGCCCCTACGAAGACCCCTTTTATGCAACAGTCTCACCTTCTAATTGTTCCGTTTACTGACGGTGATCCATAACGGAATAAGACCTTTTACCTTAGTACCCTCTAACCCTAAACCCGTGGGCGACTGCCCCTCCCCCAAGTGGGCGAGGGGATATATGGAATCTATGGCGGAGACTCTCATCAGCTAGCCGATCACGCCGGGCGACCTCGACCGCTGGTGGATCTACACCCTTTAAAAGCCGGGAGCGGGACGATGATCTCGAGCCTGCGGGGACGAATAATTGACCTGACGCCCGATTCCGTGACGCTGGACGTCGCCGGGGTGGGCTACGGGTGCTCGGTAGCCCTGCCGACCTACGAGCGGTTGCGCCGGGAGGGTCATAACGCCGTGGTGAGGCTGTTCACCCACCTCCACTTCACCGAGACGGCGGGTCCCTCGCTGTACGCCTTCACCGCCGAGGATGAGCGGTCGGTCTTCCGGCTGCTTCTGAACGGATCGGGGGTCGGTCCGAAGCTGGCCCTGGCGGCCATATCGGTCCTTGAACCGGGGGAGCTCCTCGGGGCGCTGGCAGACGGCGATATTAAAAAGCTCTGCCGGGTCTCCGGCATCGGCAATAAAAAGGCGGAGAAACTCTCCGTCGAGCTCAAGGACCGTGCGGCGGAGCTGGCGGTGAAGATCGGCGTCCCGGCGGCCGTCCCCACACGCTCCGACGCCGTGGCGGCCCTGGTCTCGCTGGGTTACGTCCAGCGCGACGCCGAGCTGGGCGGGGAGGCCGAGCTAAGGGCGATCGTCACCTCAGCGCCGGCCCACCTGCGGTCTTA
>DAOVLG010000417.1 GCA_030631385.1 Candidatus Coatesiibacteriota bacterium
ACCCGAAGTAAACGATGATATCGAAGCTCATTCCGGGCGGTAAGAATTTCTGGCGGAGCCCCTGGCTCAAGGTCATCCTGATCGTGGCGGCCCTGGCGCCGCGGTTGATAATCCTGTCCCAGATGACCCAGAGCCCCGCCTTCACCGACCCGGTCATGGACTCCGAGGTTTACGACGACTGGGCCTGGACCCTGGTGGACTCCTGGACCAACCCGACCTACGAGGGACCCCACGGTGAGGCGGCGAAGTACCTCGAGGGGTCTTTTTACATGGGGCCGCTGTACGCCTACTTCCTCACCGGGGTGTACCTGGTCTTCGGCCACGCCGTTCTCCTGGCGCGTCTGGCGGGTATTCTCCTGGGCGTCGGCACGGTGCTCCTCATCGCGGCCATCGGCAACCGGCTCTACGGGCCCAAGGTCGGTTTCTTCGCCGGTCTGGTGGCCGCGCTCTATCCCGCCTTGTTCCTCTACGACGCCGCGATGCTGATGAGCGTCCTGTTGGTCTTCTGCGCCACGCTGGCGCTGTACCTGGTTCTTCGGGGCCAGGAGCGGGACCGGTGGTTCCACTGGCTGGGGGCCGGCGCGGCGGTCGGCCTGTACGCCCTGGGGAGGGCCAACATCCTGGCCTTCGCCCCGGTGCTCGCCGTCTGGGCCTTCCTCGCCCTCTGGCGCCGTGAGGACCCGAAGAAGGCTACCTTCTGGCAACGGTTAAAGAAACGAATACAAGAGGGCTGGAAGCCGGGCCTGAGGCGGGTTCTCCTCTTGACCGTCGGGGTGCTGGCCCTCGTGCTGCCGGCCACCATCCATAACGCCGCGGCGGCCGACGAGTTCGTCCCGGTAACCGCCAACGGCGGCATCAACCTCTACATCGGCAACAACGAGCTGGCCACCGGCGAGTACGTCAACCCGCCGCTCATTGACGTCAAGAGCGATCCCGGCGGGCGGCGGTACGTGAGCGGCCTCGAGGGCCGGGCGATGAGCTACGGCGAGGTCTCGGACTGGTGGGCCTCCCGGGCCGGCGAATACATCTCCGAGAACCCCGGGCCCTGGCTCGGCCTCACCCTCACCAAGGCGTTCCTCTTCGTCCACCGCCACGAGATCATGCAGGTGGCCAACATCCACATCATCCTGGGGTGGGAGACGCCGTCGCTGTTCTTCGGCGTCCTTATCACCCTGGGTTTGTTGGCCTTCATCTGGGACCGGGAGCGGCGCCGGCGGATGGGCGCCCTCTGGCTCTTCGTCCTGGTTTACTCTCTCTCCATCGTCGTCTTCTTCGTCACCGCCCGCTACCGGTTGCCGGTGATACCGGTACTGCTGCCGCCGGCGATCTGGGCCGTCGGTGAGCTCGTCCGCCGGATAAAAAAAGGCGGCAAGGCCCGCCTCCGCGCGCTGGCCCTGGCCGTCCCCGTCCTCCTGGTGACCAACGTCCCCCTGGAGTGGTACGGCGTGGAGCTGGTGGGCAACGAGGCGGTGCTGCACAACAACCTGGGCACGATCTACTACGACCAGGGGGTTTACCAGCTCGCCCTGGACGAGTTCGAGCGGGCGGCGCGGGCCAACCCGAAGATCCACCTCACCTACACCAATAAGGGCCTGGCCCACCTGAAACTTGGTATGCGCAAGAGCGCCCAGCGGGATTTCGAACAGGCTTTAGCCATCTACCCCAACGACAACTGGGCGCTGTTGAACCTGGGGGCCATCTATCTCGACCGGGCCGGGCGGTGGGATGAGGAGCTGGTCGCCACGGCGGAGCTTTACCTGCGGCGTTCCCTTGAGCTAAATCCCGGCTATCCCGAGGTGTATGCGAACCTGATGAAGGTGCATCTGTTCCGGGGGGACTACGTCGGCGCGGCGCGGATCATCGAACGGGGGCAGCGGGTGGTTCCCGACCACCCCTACTTCCTCTTCTGGCTGGGCGGCCTGTACGCCGAGCATTTGAACCGGCCTGAAAAGGCGCTGGATTACTTCGAGCGCTTCTACGACACCCGGCCCTACACCACCGACCACGACCTGGCCCTGGAGTGGATCACCTACCTGCGGTCAATGGGGTATTAAAGCGGCCTTCCCTCTCCCTGTGGGAGGAGCATTCGCTCACGGGCCGGGGGTGAGGGCTACCTTTGATAAAAACGGCGGGGATAGGAAACCCCGCCCTACATTTATTCTCCCTCTC
>DAOVLG010000348.1 GCA_030631385.1 Candidatus Coatesiibacteriota bacterium
GGACAGGTCGTAAACCTCGATGACCGCCCCCGAACAACCGTTCGGCAACTCATATCTAATGGTTACCGCCTCCCGCGCCGGGGATGGGTAGGGCTCGCCGAGAACAAGTTGAGGGGGTTGCTCAAGTATTGAAACCGGCTCCGTCGGGCCGAAGCGGCTCACCAAGCCGTCGCTATCGGTAACCTCCAGCCAGTAGCGGTACTCCACACCCGACTCAACGTCATTATCCAGCCAGCGCTCCGCCGAGCCGGGGAGTAGGTTATCGTGAATAGCCACCGGCTCAGCATCCCCCACCGAGCGCAGGACGCGCAGCCCCGACGGTGTGTCGCCCTCGATTCGCCAAGCGATCAGAATGCCTTCGTTTTTCGCATCCGTGTAAAGATCAACGGACTCAACGCCCTCTTCGGGAGCCACATAGAACCACCAGTCGGTCTGAGTGGACCAGGTCTCTTCGTATCCGTCCCAGGCCCGCACCTTCCAGTAGTAGGTGGTGTCGTAGTCAAGCTCCGTGTCGCTGAATTGGTACTCTGAGTCGGTCAGATTGGTGACCGCCGAGTAGCTGCTGAAGTCGGACACGGTGGAGTACCAGATATCGTAGCTGACACTGGGATAGTCCGGGGCATCCTCCCAATCGCAGAGCGGCCAGTCGTGGACGGTCTCGCCGTCGGAGGGGCTGAGGAGGCTGAAGACCGGTGGCGGTTCGTTCCACAAGGCGTATTTGAGATTACCGTTGGTGCTATCATAATACGAGATGTGGGGGTTGCCGGAGTTATCCAGCGCCAGGGAGGTGTAATGGCCCACGGATCCCTCTGTGTCCACCGTCTCTATCCGCCAAGCGTCGCCGTCCCAGCGGGCGTATTTGAGATCACGGTTGCTCTCATAGTAATAAGAGATGTGGGGGTGATCGGATGAATCCTGCGCCAGGGAGGTATAGTAGCCCGTTTCATCCACGGCCTCGATTTGCCACTCTGCGCCGTCCCAGCGGGCGTATACCAAGTCTGAGTCATCGCCTCCGCTACACGAGATGTGTGGGTAATCGTTGGAATCCAGCGCCAGGGAGGTCCAGACGCCCGCGTTTCCTGTTGAGTCCGCTATCTCGATCCGCCATTCGGCGCCGTCCCAGCGGGCGTACTTTAAATAACCGGTTCCGGTTAAGCCGATAACCTCGTGATACGAGATATGAGGGTAATTGGAGGAATCCAGCGCCAGGGAGTTGAAGCTGCCCACATCACCCGCCGAATCCACGGTCTCGATCAGCCACTCGGCGCCGTTCCAGCGGGCGTACTTCAGGTCGTCGTTGGTGTTATCGTAATACGTGATGTGTGGATAATCGGAGTCGTCCAGAGCCAGGGAGGTGCAGTATCCCACGTCAAATTCTGAGTCCACGGTCTCGATCAGCCAGGTGTCGCCGTCCCAGCGAGCGTACTTTAAATCCCAGTTGTCAACAATGTCAATGTCGCAATACGAGATATGCGGGTTGTCAGATGAATCCAGCGCCAGGGAGGTGTACACGCCCACGTCTCCTCCTGAGTCCACGGTCTCGATCTGCCAGGCGGCGCCGTCCCAGCGGGCGTATTTGAGATCTTGGTTGGTGGAATCACGGTACGAGACATGGGGGTAGTCGGAGGAGTTCAGCGCCAGGGAGGTATACCAGCCGACGTATCCCTCCGAGTCCACGGTCTCATTGATCCACCCCTGAGCAAACACCGCGCCGGCCAGCGCCAGCACGTAAACCAAGACCATCAGCCGTTTCATCGTAACCTCACTTCACTTAAAGGCGTTTAAATCCACTCAAACCATTAAAATTAAGGGGAGGAACCAGCCTCCCCTTAAATATAGTCCTCTTTCTCTTTTAAGGCAAGCCCTACTTGACCGTAAACGCCTGCTCGCCGAGGAACTCGCCGTCCAGGTAGAACTTGACCTTCCACTCGCCCGGGGTCCAGTTGCCCGCGCTGGTGTAGCCCTTTCCGCCGATGATGCGCTTGGAGGCGTCCTCGTCGGTTATCTCGAACTCCTTCTCCTGGACCCACTTCTCCTCGCCGCCGGGCGGGTACCACTTGGCGACGACGGCGTGGTTCCCCGGCGGGGTATCGGGCTGGATCAGGAGGCTCACCTCCCAGACGATCATCTCGGTCTCGTCGTTGGTGAACAGGGTCACGCGGTTGACGTAGTCGCCGCGGTTGTAGAAGGCGATGCGCATGAGGTCCAGTCCGAGGGTGTCGGCCAGCTCGACCTCGTCCTCGGGGGGCTGTTCGGCTATCTCGAAGGTGCTCTCGCCGAGTGATTCGCCGTCCACGGCGATGGCCAGGGTGTAGGTGCCGACGGCCCACTTGCCCGGCTCCTCGTAGCCCTTGCCGCCGGCCACCTGCTTGACCTCGGATCCCTCGGTGATGGCGATGGCCCGCTGTTCGGTCCAGAGGGTCTCGCCCTCGGGGTTCTTCCAGGTGGCGGTGACGGTGTGCTCGCCCCCGGCCCCCTTGGCCAGGGAGAATTTCGCGAACCAGATGACCATGTCGGTGTCGTCGCGGCTGAATATCTTAACCGGGTTGACGATGTCGCCGGCGTAGTGGAAGTCTATCCCGGCGAGCATGATCGGCTTGTGATAACCACGCACCTCATCACCTTCAGGACCCGGCACCATTTCTTCGTAGGTACGGAAATAACC
>DAOVLG010000252.1 GCA_030631385.1 Candidatus Coatesiibacteriota bacterium
GTTGCTTTATTAAATCAACGGCGATGTAGGTTATGTCAATCCCGATCCAGCGGCGATTCAGCTTCTGAGCGGCGACCACCGTGGTTCCGCAGCCGCAGTAGGCGTCGAGGACTATGTCATCCTCATCCGACGAAGCGGCGATTATCCGTTCTATGAGCCGAAGCGGTTTTTGTGTGTCAAAGCCTAAGCGTTCTGCATCTTCACGGTTCAACTGTTCAATCGGCCAATAATCTGGTGCAACCTTGTCGAAGGGATAGCGGTATTCCTTGCCGGTTGCACGATCCCTTTTCTCCTGCCACGTCCTGCCGTCCTCGTCCGTTATTACTTTCATGTGACTGCTCGGTTTACGGGGGATGCGGACAAGCATAGATTCGTCGTTAAACGTCCAATCCTCACCCTTTGAATACCGAAAAATCACGTCGTGCTTCCGGGCAAAATCCTTTTTGGGTGTGCCGCCGATGGAATAACACCAGATGATCTCATTCCGAAAGCTATTTTTCCCAAACACTGCATCCAGTAAAATTTTCAAATAGTGACCGGCCGCTGGATCGCAGTGTAGATAGAAGCTGCCGGTGTTTTTCAGTACCCGGTGCATTTCGACGATTCGCAGGCCGATGTTTACAAGATAGGCGTAAAGGGATGGATCGCTTCGTTTAAGCAGCGTGTCGAAAGAGGTTATCACCTCGTGGAGGGCGCTGTAGCGCTGCGGTTCGTTCTCGAAGATCAGCGCCTCCTCGTCGGCGATGCTGCGCAGGCTCCAGGTGTCCCTGAAGGCCTCGGTCTGGGCGGTGGCCTCGTCCCAGATCATGTTGTAGTTGCGCTTCGAGTTGAAGGGCGGGTCAATGTAGATCAGATCAACGCTTTCGTCGCGGATGTGATCGCGCAGGATGTCCAGGTTATCCCCGTAATACAGTCGGTTCATTGGCTGTCCTTTATTCAGATCAGCCTATGTTTTTAAAAGACTCGTCTACCAGGCGGCAGATGACGTGGCCGCAGGTTATGTGTCCCTCCTGGATGCGGCAGGTTCGCAGGGCCGGTATCACCAGGGCCACGTCGGCCATAGGCGCGAGCTTGCCCCCGTCCCGGCCGGCAAAAGCCACGACTTTAATCTTCAGTTCCCGGGCGGCCTCCACGGCCCGCAGGACGTTGGGCGAGTTGCCGCTGGTCGAGATGGCGATCAGGACGTCGCCGGAATCGCCCAGGGCGCGCACCTGTCGGGCGAAGACCTCCTCGAAGCCGTAGTCGTTGCCGATGGCGGTGAGGTTGCTGGTGTTGGTGGAGAGGGCCAGGGCGGGCAGGGGCCGACGCTCGGTCTCGAAGCGCCCCACCAGCTCGGCGGCGATGTGCTGGGCGTCGGCGGCGGAGCCCCCGTTGCCGCAGAGGATAACCTTGCCCCCGGCCCTCAGGGACTCGATGATCAGTCCGGCCGACGCGGCCACACCGCCGGGAAGCCCCTCGGACACGCGGGCGAGGTTCTCAGCCGCCTCGGTCAGCTCGGTTTGGGCGAGCTCTTCGGGGTTCATGTCGAAAGGCTCCAGGTGTTAGGTTTTTTCGTTAAGACCTTTGAATTAGGTACTTTTTACCCCAAGGTGCGCTGGCCCGTTCTCGGAGCAAGGGCTTCAGGCCCCTCGGCTTTAATGGACTGTCGTAAAAGCAGCGTTTTTCGTAGGGGCGGCCGCCCGCAGCCGGTTCAAGATACCCGTCCAGCCGAGGAATACGCGTAGGCGTCGGCGGTGGCACAGTTTTTGCGAAAATTTACCATCAAAACAACCGGCACGCTGCATTGTTGCAAAAACCTGTGCCACCGCCTCACCTTACCCCACGCCGCGTACCGGTAAAAAACCCGGCGGTGTTACCGTTTCATCGCGGTTTTACGACTCGCCGGCAGCCGGCGTAGAAGAGGGGCAGCAGTATCTCGTGGGGTCCGACGAGGTAGCGGCCGTCGCCGGGGCTCGGCCGGTTGACCACGTTCTCGCTCACCCGGTAGGCCACGTTGAAATCGAAGGCCGCCGTGGTGAAGCGCCCGCTCATTCCCAGGTTCCGGGCCACGGAGACCGCCTTCAAGAAGATTTCCGGCAGGAGCACCGCCGAGCCCCAGTTCAGGTAACATCCGCCCAGCGCATCGCCCTCGCCGCCGAGGCGGGCCACCTGGTGGCAGAGGATGCGGAAGTCGCGCAGGCTGGCCTCGCCGATCGCCGCACCGTCGCAGTCCGGGTGCATGTGGGTGATGTCGGTGCCCAGGGCCACGTGGACGGTGACGGGTATCCCTAGCTCGTAGAGCCGCGCCAGGACGCTGATCCCCTTGTTCGCGCCCTCACCGGCGACGAGGCCCAGCGCCTCTCCGGCGCCCAGACCCTCCCGCGCCGCCCGTTGATAGGCCCCGTTGACCAGCTCCGCCGTCTCGGCTGACATGCCGAAGCGGCCGAGGGGAAGCTGGGCGGCGACGTCCTCCGAGGTTTTTCCGAAGTGGGCGAGCTCCAGGTCGTGGATGGGAAACGCCCCGTTGACCGCCAGGCAGCTCAAGAGCCCCAGCTCGGCCAGTCCGATAAGGAGCGGTCCCACGCCGGCCTTCACCAGGTGGGCCCCGGCGCCGAAGATCACCGGGTATTCCGCCCGCGCCGCCTCCACCGTCCGCCGGATGATGAAACGGAGATTTTCCGCCGTCAAGAGATCGGGCAACCGGTCGAGGATCGCCCCGTCCACCGTCGTCGGCAGGCCGCAGAGGTCGTCCAGGGTGACCTTGCTCGGCCGCTCCGCGATGGGCTGGGGCGTGATCTTCGACAGGTCTATCTCGGGGTAGCGGCTCATTTTCGCTTTGGGAAGATCGTTGAGTTCAACCAATTGTAGCAAAAGGCGGTCTTGGGAGCTATCGGGACCGCTTAGCTTTCTCCGCCTTGACTCGCAAACGTTGTTGGACCTCGTCGCCCCTGAGTTCGCGGAGGGTGTCGCGGGCGATCCAACGCGCCGACTTCGTGTCCCTGGCCAGGATCTTCTCCGCCGCCGTAATCACCGCCGCGTTCAGCGCCAAGTTCCGCTTGCCGATCTGCCGGAGCGCCCAGTTCACCGCCTTCTTGACGAAGTTCCGTCCGTCGTCGGATTCCCGGATGATTAAGGGGAGCAGCTCGACATACTTTTCGTCCGGGGCTTTCTTGTCGTGGACCGCCAGGGCGGCCATGAGGGCGAATCCGGCCCGCTTGACGAACTCCTCGTCCCGGCCCGCCCACTCCCGCGCCTTGTCCCAGGCGAAGGGCGTTTTATCTATCAGGTTGCCGCAGCACTGGTCCACTAGGTCCCAGGAGTCGAAATCCACCACCCAGCGTTCGAGCTGCTCCTCGGTGACCTTTTTGGGCTCGTCAACGAAACAGGCCAGTAGGCGCGCCTCGTGGATGCCGGTATTCCAAAGCTCCTCGGCCAGCTCGTGGTTTTTCCCGATTTCCTTGGCCAGCCTGCGCAGCTCGACCACCGAGACGCCCAGGGCCTTCTCCACGTTGATGCCGAAGCGGCCCATGCCCTCGCGGTTTCCCTCCGAGGTCATGGATTTCAGCTTGGTGATGATCTCGCGGCAGTTCATCGTCGGTTACCTCTCCTAGAGCGTTGCGGCCATGACGACGAGCCACTCGAGCTGGATTCCCGCGAAGACGGCGGCGGTGACCCACAGTCCGACCCTCCGCTTCCCGGATGTTTTAAGTTTTTCCCAGATCCCCTCCCCCCGCCGGAGCCTGCCGGCGAAGACCGCCGCGATCACTCCCAGAAGCGGCGTCACCGGGATGTGGTACGTCGGGTGGGAGAAGCTGACGAAGTAGGGCAGCGCGTATAGGA
>DAOVLG010000142.1 GCA_030631385.1 Candidatus Coatesiibacteriota bacterium
AGGGATTGAGTTCTTCGGCCATCTATCTACTCCTTGGAGGTTTAGATGGTTGGGGTGAAGAGGGCGCCTGAAGGGGGGCGCCGGATTTCCCCCCGGTCCTTTGGGGACCGGTTCGTTCACGAAATATATAATATATATAGAACGGTTCGAGCGTGTCTGTGGGGTGTTTATCCAATCGTCTCCGCGGATACGGCGCCTTACGGCGGAATGATCCCTAATCTGCGACCTTATCCTCCTTCTTCCACCGTTTCTTGCGGATAATCTCGCAGTTGCCGCGCCAGAAGATTGAGACGCCTAGGAGAAATCCCAGGTCGTAGGCCCACCCCACGTTGACCGCCTCATAAACCTTTACCGTGTCCGTGAACAGCGAGATGATGAAGCTGAACAAGAGGATGAATCCGTGCCAAAGGCCGGCCCAGAAGTCGGCGGGGCTGTCAGCGTTGAAATACTCCGCGTTGCCCGCCGCGCATCCAGTGAGCGTCAGTGCGGCGCACGCTAGAACTAATATGCAGAATACTCGAGGCAGCCGGGCCCGTTTGGTCTTGAAGGGATTGAGTTCTTCGGCCATCTATCTACTCCTTGGAGGTTTAGATGGTTGGGGTGAAGAGGGCGCCTGAAGGGGGGTGCCGGATTTCCCTCCGGTCCTTTTCGGACCGGTTGCTACGAAAAACTAAATAAACGGATGTTCCCCAATTTTGGTTAAAAGTTGCTTTCGTCCACCAGGGCGATGGTCAGGCTGCACGACTCGGCCTCGAGGTTCAGGACGGGCTCGATCTCCCCAACCTCGGTCTCGGGGTTGACGAGAAACAGACGCCCCGCAGCGTCCAGAAGCACCACGCTGCCGTCTGGGGCCACCGCGCCATCTACGATCTTCACGTCCTCGGCGGCCCGGTAGATGTGGTACATCGGACTGACCAAGTCCGTAGTGTCCCAGTAATGAATCCAAGAGGTAAAGAACAGGTTGCGACGGGCGAAGAATAATTCCGAAGCGTCGTGCGTGAAACCCACGAAGTGGATCGGAAGATCGAAGGTGTCGGAAAAGATCGTCCGCGGCGGATCATCCAGCCCTATCAAAAGGACCGTCCCATTCTCACCGCCCACCAACGCGTACTCCCCCATCGGGGCTATCGCCACGCTGAGCGGCTCGAAACTCATTGTGACGTAGGTGCCGGTGGCCTCCTCGAGGTTGCACACCGTCACCCGTTCGTAGGTGGGCGGATCGGTGATCTCCCGTCCTACCCGATCCACGAAGCGTTGGATGTAGACGAACCACCTGGCGTCGGCGGAGACGGCATACGCGTAGCTGTTCTGGGTGTCGGGCAGGTATGCCAGTTGTTCGAAGCGGTACCCGTCCACCTCGTATCGAAAAACGCCGCCGAGTCCCGGGGCGTAGTAGTGTTGAGAATCTGTGGCGCTAAAGACGGGGTGGATGTAGGGCAACCTCTTAACGGTGCTCCCCGAGATGGGTCTGAGCACGTGCGTCTGCCCGTCGGAACGGCATGAGACGTATAGGTACGTCAGGTCGGGGGTGAGGGAGAGTTGGGTCGGCTCGGCGCCCATTTCGAAGCCGGTGAGAATCGAGCCGGCCGTCAGATCCAGGACCTCGACCCGCCGGGCCTCCCCCAGAGCGACCCACGCGAGCAGGTGTTCGGCGGCGATTGAAGCCGATGAGATCAGTACGATCACACCTGCGATCCACGCGCGGTGGCGCACTATCCTCCCGGGGCTTTTTACGCTGGAAGACCTAGGCAGTATATTTACAGAGGCAATTGTTGTCAACCCCGTTGACGGGGTTGCATTCGCGAAAAAATGCCGGGTAACGTTGCCGGATTCAGTTGTCTACAACGTTCACAAATCGGCTCCTATTGAGCGTTCTCCTGCGAGAGAGCGCCCTTGACATCCCTCCCGCCCCCCTGTAAAATCGCTTTCGTTTTGAACACCAATTCCACCCGTACTCCTCTTGCGATACAGGAGGAACGATGCACAAGAAGCTCTTCATTCCGGGGCCCGTCGAGGTGACGACCCAGTCGCTCCACGACATGGGCGTGCCCATGGTCGGGCACCGCTCGAAGGATTACGAGAAGATCCACGCCTTCTGCGTGGAGAATGTGAAGAAGGTGCTCTACACGGACAAGTTCATCTGGATCGGGACCTGTTCCTCGACCGGTCTGATGGAGGGCGCGATCCTCAACCTCTGCAGGAAGAAGGTCCTCTCCGTCGTCCTCGGCGCTTTCAGCGACCGCTGGAACAAGATTGCCAAAGCCAACGGCCACGAGAGTGTCCGGCTTGAGTACGAATGGGGCAAGGCGGCCAAGCCCTCCGACATTGACTCCAAGCTGTCCGAAGGTGGGTTCGACCTGGTAACCGTGGTCTTCAACGAGACCTCCACCGGGGTAATGTCCCCGTTGAAGGACATCGCGGGGGTGATGAAGAAGTACCCCGACGTGATCCTCGCCGTGGACGCCGTTTCCGGTATGGCCGCCGCCAGGATCGAGGTGGACGCCTGGGATCTTGATTTCATCCTGGCCGGTACACAGAAGGCCTGGAGCCTGCCGCCGGGGCTGGCCGTCGCCGCGGTGAGCGAGAGGTGCTTCAAGCGCGCCGAGACCATCGAGCACCGCGGTTTCTACTTCGACCTCCTCAACGCCAAGGAGTACGCCGCCGGCAAGCGTTCCAACCAGACACCCTCCACTCCGGGCATCAGCCTCGTACACGCCCTGGGCAGGCAGGCGGAGCGCTACTCTCGTGACCTGGAGGCCCACTGGGCCAAGCACGTGGAGATGGCCAAGTTCGTGCAGGACTGGGCCAGGGACCGGGGCTTCGAGCTCTTCGCCGAGCCCGGTTACGAGAGCCTGTCCCTCACCTGCATCAAAAACACCAGAGGCATCTCCGTGGCAGGACTGAACGCCGAACTGGGCAAGCGCGGATACATGCTCTCCAACGGCTACGGCAAGCTCAAGGAGCAGACCTTCCGTATCGCGCACATGGGTACGATGACCCTGACCGAGGTTCGCGACCTGCTCCTGAACGTGGACGATATCCTCGGTTTCAAATAACTCAAAGAGAGAGTCCGTTACCATCGCGGACGCCCTTTACCTTACCCATTCGATGGGTGGTCAGACTCCGATTGGAGGAGCGATGAAGGTACTCATCTGCGATCCCGTGGCCGTTGTCCTGCATCATCTTGATGGCATCCTCGGCCACGAGGTTACAGTTAAAACCGGGATGAGCCCGGAGGAGCTCATCGCCGAGGTAGCTGGATACGAGGTTGCCATCGTTCGCTCGGCGACGAAGTTCCGAGAGCCTATAATTGACGCCGCCACCGATCTCAAGCTGATCATGCGCGGCGGGGTGGGCATTGACAACATAGATCACGAGTACGCCGGCAAGAAGGGTATCCTGGTCTGGAACACCCCGGCCGCCTCCAGTGCCGGCGTGGCCGAGCTGGCCATCGGGCTCATGTTCGCCGTCAGTCGTCACATCTGCCGCGCCGACGCCTCGATGAAAAAGGGTAAGTGGGAGAAGAAGAAGTTCAAGGGCACCGAGCTCGGCGGCAAGGTCCTGGGTATCATCGGCCTGGGGCGCATCGGCACTGAGGTCGCCAAGCGCGCCAAGGGTTTGGGGATGACCGTCATCGGCTACGACCCCTTCATCGAGGAGTGCGACTACGCCCGCATGGTGTCCTTCGACAGGCTCCTGGCCGATTCGGACATCATCACCCTCCATCTGCCCCACACCAAGGAGACCCACCACATCATCTCGAACCCCGAGTTCGAGAAGATGAAGGATGGTGTTACGCTGATCAACGTCGCCCGCGGCGGGGTGGTCAACGAGGAGGCCCTGGTCCGGGCGCTCGAATCGGGAAAGGTGGGCCGGGCCGCCGTGGACGTCTTCGAATCCGAGCCGATGGACCCCAAACACACCCTGACAAAGTTCGACAACCTGATTCTCACCCCCCACATCGGCGCCTCGAGCGCGGAGAGCCAGGCCCGCATCGGCTACGAACTGGCCGACAAGCTGGAGAAGTTCGCCAAGGGGAATTACTGAGTAGGGGATTAGAGTGTTTTAAGAATGGGTGGTCGAAGGGCCGCCCGTTTCTTATAAAAAGCAAGCCTGGAGATTCGTTACAGGTCTGTTATACTGGAGCTATCGAATTAGGGAGAATAGCATGGATAGCGGATGGTGGTTTGGATTAGGCGGCTTGGTGATAGCGATTGGTACTGTTGTCGCTCGGCTTGTGTGGAAGTACAGGCGAAGGGGAGAGAGAGACCACGAGGAGCTGGTAGATGAGCACTACCATATGGATTACGAGGCTAATGAGAGAGGTAAAAGAATTGAGGAGTATGTAAAAATAATAGTAAGCCGGGCCGATTCGGCGTCTCGAACTCAAGGGGCATCTTTTTATTTAGATGGCATCGTGAATTCGAGCGCTGGAGATATGTTTGAATCAGGTTTAAAGGCACTAGTTAAAAGCAATTGGAATAGAGCAATAACAGCCTTTGAAAATGCGTTAACTAAGGCTGAGAATGAAACCCGTAAAGCGGTTATCCACAACTTTATAGGTTTTGCATACAACAAGAAACAGGATTGGGAGCGGGCGCGGGGGGTGTATGCCGATGGATTGCGCTTCGCCGAGGTGGCTGGCGATAAGGATGCGGAGCTGGACGCCCTCAACGGTATTGGACTGGCGCTCATGTACCTAGGTGATTATGAAGAGGCAACGGTTAAATTAGAAAAGGGTTTGAGTCTGGCGCGTGGAGTGGAGAATGAGGGTTGTTGCGGGGCGTTCCTCGGCAACCTGGGCCTGGTGTACATGGAAACCGGCGATTACGCCGCTGCCGAGAAACATCTCAAAGAGGCGCTGGAAATCCACCGTCGGTTGGGCGATCCGCTGGGCGAGGCCCGGAACCTCGGTAACCTGGGCCTGTTGTATAGAAATTTGGGCGATTATACCGCCGCTGAAAAGGCCCACAAGGAAGCGCTAGAGATAGACCGGCGGTTGGGCAATTCGCTGGGCGAGGCCAATCAGCTCGGCAACCTAGGGCTGGTGTACATGGATACCGGCGATTACGCCGCCGCCGAGAAGCATCTCAAAGAATCGCTGGAAATCCACCGTCGGTTGGGCAATCTGCTGGGCGAGGCCAGCAACCTCTGCAACTTGGGCCTGGTGTACATGGATACCGGCGATTACGCCGCCGCCGAGAAGGCCCACAAAGAGGCGCTGGAAATCCACCTTCGGTTGGGCAATCCGCTGGGCGTGGCCCAGGATCTCGGCAACCTGGGCTTCCTCGCCGAGCATCTCGGACGGTATGAAACCGCCTACACATATCTTAAACGGTCCCTGGACATTTGCGAGGAAATCGGCGCTTCACCCGCCGACGCCGCCATGGCTCGGAACTCCCTCAAAAAATGTGTCGAAAAACTCCATGCCAAGGGCATTGACCCCGATTCGCTCCCGCCACTGGACCTGGATGACCTGCCCCTAATCGTCCCCGATGACGATTCCGCTCCTTCAGCTTCCCCGAAGCCGGACGGCACGCCATAATCCCCTCGTGTTGACAGCCACCGCCGGGGGATTCTAAAATCCCCGGTAGATTGAGGAAACGCACGTTCCCTTTTTTTACCCACACCGGGAGTTGGGTATGTACAGGTTCGACTTCACCAATGAGACCACGGCCGAGGAGATCCGCAACCGCTTCGAGGAGGAGGAGATCACCACCGTGGACCTCAAGTACGTGGACATTCC
>DAOVLG010000160.1 GCA_030631385.1 Candidatus Coatesiibacteriota bacterium
GCTGTAGCCCCGGCCGCGACGCTACTTCGCTCCACCGACCCCGATGTCGAGTCGTCGCAGTAGTTCTTCGGCCTGGTGCTGGAGCGGTCCCAGCGCCTCGGCCTCCTCGGGGCTCCGTGGTGTCAATAGCAGGATCGCCTCGAAGCGCTCCCGGGCGCCGTCCGAGTCTCCCAATTCCAAGAGTACGCGACCGAGGCCCATGACCGCCGGCGTAAAGTCGGGCCACTCGGCGAGCACCTCTCCAAAATCCCCCCGCGCGCCGTGGAGGTCGCCCCCCGCGAGCCGCATATCCCCCCGCAGGGCCAAGAGAACCGGGTCCTTCCCCAAACGGGCCAGCCCTTGATCCAGGTAGCCGACCGCCTCCCTGAATCCTCTCCGCGCGGCGGCGGAGTTGGCCGCCCCGAGGTAGGCGTCGCGCCAGTCGGGCGCCACCCGCATCGCCCAGAGATAAGCCCTCTCCGCCTCTTCATGTCGGCTCAATTCCGTGTAGGCGGTGGCCAGATTCATCGGCAGCTTGGGCGAGACATCGCCCAGCTCCGCCGCCAGTAGATATTTCTCCACCGCCTCCTCCAGTCGTCCGGCCCGATGCAGTACCACCCCCCAATCCAGGTAAAAGGACGCCGGCGTGTCCACGAAGCTCTCACAGGCGAGCGCGAAGTAGGGCAGCGACTCGGCGTTTTTCCCGGCCATCATCAGCCTCGAGGCGAGGTTGTAGTAGACCAAACCCGGTTCGGAGAGTTTTTCGATGTTTGAATCGCGGAGGTTCACCCCCACGGCGAGGACGGCTAGGACCCCAACCGAGAGACTCAGATCACGCCATCTTTTTTCCTTGACGAACTCGACGATCCGCCAGGCGGCGATGCCGGCGAAGGCGCACACCAGCGGCACGATGGGATAGCGGAAGCGTCCGGTGATGAAGAACAGCACCACCGCCGCGGCGTAGAAGATGATTATGAGATACACCGGCGCCAGCTCGCGTCTCCGGCGCCAGCCCAGCCCCAGGCCCAGCAGCGCCAGCGGCATCACCAATGCCAGCGTCGGCCAGGGCAGACCCAGCCAGGGAACCACTTCCTTGTAGTGGTGGTAGGAATCCAACTGGGGCCACTCGTAGCCGTGAACGAAGTACCATGCCTTCCTTAGGAGGTTACCGATGAACTCGTCCGGGTGGGCGGCGATGTAGCGAAGGGCCTTTTTCAGCCAGTAGCGGTTGGCCTCGGCGAGGGTCACGTAACGCCCGGAGATGCGGCTGAGAAAAATCCGTCCAGTCCCGTCGAAAACGCGCTCCGTTGTAAAAGGGCTGGGCGGGTCGTACAGACCGTTCGCCCCGGGGCGGTTGCCGATATCCAGGTTGATACCCAGGTTGGCCGTGGTGAGGATGAATTCGCCACTCTGGACGCCGTTGTAGACCGTGACCGGAAGAATCGGCAGGAGAATGAAACCGAGGAGGATGCCGATTCTTGAAAGGGTTCTACGCCACCCGTCTTTACGTAAAATAACGATCAGCCAGACGACCAGCGCCGGGAGGGCCGCCAGCACCGTCCCCCAGGCCAGCCCCGCGAGGCCCAGAAAGACGCCGGCCCAGATCAGATTCCGGGTCCGTTTTCTTTTTACGTAACGCACGAACTGCAGAGCGGCGAGGGTTACAAAAAACGCCGCGAGGCAGGTCACCAGGAGCATGGAGTCGTGGAAGATCGCCGGGCCCAGGACCGCCAGCAGCCCGCCACCGATTACACCGGCCCAGCGCTTACCCGTGGCCTCGAAGACCAGACGGTAGACGAAAACCGCCGTCAGCGCCCCGAGGATGGCCTGGACGAGGCGGGCCCAGAGGAACGGATCGAGACCTAAGACATTGAAGAGCGAGAGGAAGACGGGGTAGAGCGGCGTCATGAAGAAGCCCTCGGACGCCTCGAACGTGCCGTCGGCGATGGCCTGCCCCTGGAGGTAATAGGTGCTGCTGTCGCTGGAGTGGAGGTCCCAGTAAATAGTGTCTGATAATGATATTAAAAAGATTAATCTTATGATTAGCGCGGTGCAGAATATAGCAAGCGATAACCATCGCTTGTCCTCCCGCAGCCTTTCCCAAACATGAACGAGGAATCTACGCATATAAAGGGGTGGATTCGTCACTCCTTTAGATTTTACCCCGATTTGTCCCCGTTGGCAATCGCCTAGCCCTTCTCCCCGTTGGATCGGTCGCCGTGCACGATCGCCAGGGCGCCCAAGAGGCAGAGGAGGCCCACGAGGCAGACCCCGATGTCGGTGAGGGTGAACCAGAGGGAGAGCCTGCCCCAGTCCCAGACCGACCAGCTCGCCTTGACCACGACCACGGCCAGGGCGTAGACGACGGTCTTCAGGCCCACCAGCCTGCCGCGCCGCAGGGGCAGGAATACCAGCAGGATGGAGGCCGCGGCGATGATGTCCAGCAGGGTGTACAGGAGCCCGCCGACGGAGGCGTCCGCCGACCAGCCGGCCTGCAGTAGGAGGCTCAGCCGCCGGACAAAAAGCGCCGCCGCGGCCACCAGCCCGCCGTGGATGACAAAATTCTCGGCCCGTTCGGAGAGTTTCATGCCCGTTGTTTAGAGTGGTTGTTTGAGACCGGGCACCACTATACCACCCCGGCGGGGAAGAAAAAAACCCCGCCCTATGAAGGGCGGGGCGCCGCCGGGGGAAGCAGGCGGGTACGGAGGTGTTGAACGCCGGCGGGCTTAGACCGATTGATCCCCTACAGGGGCTGATTGGACCGACTCCAGGCGGAGAGGATCTCGCCGTTTTGGGCGTCCACGATGACCGTTACCGGTCCCGCCCCGGAATCGGCAAGTGCGTGGTCTGTTTGAGCTTCAAGCTCCAGCTCGCCGACACGCCATTGGTAATTGTTGTCCCCTATATAGCGACCGATGTCGAAATCGTCTATCCCGATGTTCACGACCCAACTGAAGGGGCTGTTCTTGTACGCCCGCACCGTCAGGCTGTCGTCGTGGTAATCGAAACGGCGGGTCTCCTCACCGCTCAACGGGATATTGTAGAGCTTGACGTGCTCCAGGTCCCACTTGCCCTCCCAGACCTTGCCCACGGTCCCCTCGAGGTAGGCCTCCAGAGTGGCGAGCCTCTCCGAGCGGTAGTCCACGGTGAGGTCCACCGATTCGGTGAAGCCGTGGTCCCCCTCCTCGATGGCGCTGTAGCGCACCACGTTCTCTTGGGGGATCCGGACCTCCTCGAGGTCGCAGATCCACACCACGGAGTCATGTTCGGGGCTGCGCTCCAGGTTCGCTCTGAGGAGGAGCCGTCCCGCGGGGTAGGCCCTTTCGAGCAGGCGGTAGAGCTCGTCGGTGTCCATTAACTCCCTGGGATTGAAGGGTTCGCCGTGTGGGTTTTCCAGGCGCCGGAGCGCCACCTGATCCAGATAGCCGAAGGTCAGCTCGTAGCTGCCGCTGGGGAGGCGGTAGTAGAGCGTCCACTCGTCCGATCTCCCCTCGGCGGAGAGGTCGGCGACGGCTCCCTCGAGCCAGGCGTCGTCACCCTCGGAGAGAAGGCCGCAGAAGATCAGCGCGTGGAGACTATCCACGGCGTCAGCGTAGGTTAATTGGGGATTTAAGTAGAAATTGGTCGCAGGATCGCTCACCACGTCGGCCTCGTAGGAGACCTGCGGTTCGGCGGGACCGACCCCGATTATGGTCGCCCCCAGCACCGAGAAGACAAGGGCTCCGACCGCACGGATCATTCGTCCCCCCCGGTGAGACGGACAACATCAACCGGCATCCAGGGGCAGCCGGTCCATCCGGTCCGGTCCTCGTAGCCAGCGTCTGTTTCCGCCAGGAGGTCTTCTATAAACGGGTGACCGTTGACGAGGCGTGCTTCCGGCATATACCTCCTCCGTGCGCCGTGTAAAAAAAGCAACAAGCGTGCCAGGGTGTAGCTTGGCTGTGGCGGTGCGCCCGCGCCTTTCGAGCACGAAAAAAGGCGCCACCGGCCCCAAATTGACGCTATCAATCTGGTGCGGATGCGCGCACGAAGGCAGGAACGGTGCTTGTTCCGGTGTCTAGGCTACCAGGCTTATCTGTTTCACCTCGCCCGAAGTCTGTGTCCGAAGCCTCTCTTCGATCTCGGGCTTTTTCTCACGCAGGGGGTCCAGCGCCGCCGGATCGGTGAGCTTGATCACGGCTGTAGAACCTCTCAGCTCCACGACCTGGCTGCGCCTTGCCAGGGATGGTCCGACGGTGTTCTCCCAGTGGAGTCGGACCCGGGCCAGGCGGAGCGCCTCCCGCATCCGTTTTGACGCCAGGTGTTTACCGATCAGCTCGCCGATGGGTTTGGGCTCACCCATTCAACCCCTCCCCGCCGGATTCGTCGCTGAAGATGTGCTTCTTGCCTCGGCGAAGGGCGATGCGGACGAACCAGGCTGAACCGCCGAAGAGGAGGATGACGCCGACGGCGAACATGATCCAGGCGCCGGGGGTCATGTACTGGGTCCGCTCGATGGTCTCCAGGCCCTCCTCGATGGCGGCTTTGAGCCTGGGCGAGAGGCCCGAGCTTCGGGACAGCCGCTCCAGGAAGTCGCGCCCCTCGTCGTAGCCGATGGGCGCCAAGGCGCCGATGGCGGCGATGCGCAGCTCCTCGTCCAGTTGTCCGTCGGCGGCCAGCTCGGTGAGCATCTCGAAGGCCCATGTCCCTTCGATGGCCCCGATGACGCCGACCGCGGCGAGGCGGGCCTCGAGGGCGAACCCATCATCGAGCGCGATCGTCAGGTGGAAGTCCAACAGCTTATCGTCCACCATCAGGCCGACCAGGATCGCCGGTTCCCGCGACTTATCCTTCAGATACTCCAGGGGCCAGTCGTGGGGGTCGTAGGTTGCGGCAGCCTCGGAGAGGGCGGCGGCCAGGGCCCGGGGCTGATCCTGGACCGTGCCGTCCGGTTGTCTGACCTCGACGGTGATTTTTCCCAGATGGTCGGCGGCGGTGGTTCGAAGGCCGGGCTCCTCGCGGGGGTCGCTGATTATCTCGCTCAAGTCTTCGACGGCGTCCTCCAGCTCGATTCTCCCCGCCTCAAGCTCCCCGATGAGCTCCAGATGCTCCCGGTGCCTTTTTGCCTGGAGGGGATCGGCGGGGAAGGGGCCGATGGTGGTCGGCGGCTCTTTGGTCTCCGCTGACGCGAGGACGAACAGGAGCGTCAGGAAAATGATACCGATACGCCTACTCACCGGCACCACCCCCTTACGGAGCGGCCAGCGCCTCTTTGTTGTTGGCGCGGATCCGCATGAAGACGAAGCTCAGGACGAACACCAGGGCGACGACACCCCAGCCGCCCGCGAAGAGCGCCCAGTTCGGGTAGCCGCCGTAGGGCTCGGTGATGGTGCGGAAGAGGTCCATGCTGAAGGTGAGGATCAATATAGCCGGGGTGAAGTATTTGATCAAAAAGTCC
>DAOVLG010000029.1 GCA_030631385.1 Candidatus Coatesiibacteriota bacterium
CGTTGGATCGCTGTTCCGCGAGGGGAGTTTCTTATCGCTCGAATGCATTCTCCGCGAGCGGCGCGTAACCAATGGTTCCCGTTGGTCGCTCGCGTTATTCACCAAGACAAGGGGTTTTGCCAGAGGCATAGCTCGCTTCGCTCGGTTCAACCCCTTGCCCAAAGAAAAGGTTTTCGTAGCTGAGCTTTCATGCGTACTCAATAATTTTGCATTGGGTGCCAGCGGGACGGGGATATAATGACGGTCGCCCGCCGAGAAAGCCACGCGGCGGTTCGTGGCACCGCCGGCGCAGCGGCGATGCCGGAGAAACAGATAAAAGACGGTGTACATTCATCCACCGGTTGGAGCTGCACTGCAACCGTCACCTCAAACCAATCGTACCAACCTATCTCCGCAAGAGACGCATAGTGGTTCATTCCTAGGTAGTGGTTGCTTTATTAAACTGAAATGATCCCAATCACACCCAGCCTCGATCTCCTCCGGCGTCCCCCACGCTGGTTCTCGTCCAACGCCAACCCGATCTGGTTGGCCACGCGCGTCACCGCCATCCGCAACGTTGAGGGAACGCCCTTCGTCCCGCGGGGTGCCGAGCGCCGCCGGCTGCTGGAACAGCTCGAAGTTTTGGCCAGCATCCTCGGTACCGGCGCCCGGCTGGCGATTTTCGATGATTACGGCGGGACCGACTGGTGGACAGAGCGGGCTCTCTGGCCCCCGATTCTCACCGAGGACGCCCGGTTGTACCTCTCGGCGGGGGAGGATCGCTGGCTGATCCTGGGGGGGAAGGACCACGCCGTTTTCTCGGCCGTCGCTGTGGATCCGGAAAACCTCGACCGCCTGCTCGAGCAGGTCCGGCTCTTCGAACGGGCCTTTTCCCGTGTCGGCGAACCGGCCTACGACGAGGAGTACGGGCATCTTACCAGCTCACCCCGTCGGGCGGGGGCGGGTCTCGGGGTGGAGTTGATCCTCCACCTGCCCGGTCTCATGCTCACCCGCCAGTTGCGCCGTCTCCTCTCCGCCGCGGTCCAGCTCGGCTTCTGGGGGACCGCCGTGGGACCCGTCGGCGGGGGGTTGGTGGTCCTGGTAAACCTCGTCGCCCTCAAGCGGGAGCCGGAGGGTATAATCGGATCTGCCGGGCGTCTCGGGGAGCTTCTCTCCGGGGCCGAGGAGGCCGCCCGGGGGGCCCTTCTCTCCGACCGAAGGCGTCTGGTCGAGGACGGCGTCGGGCGGGCCTTGGGTATCGTCAGCCGGGGCAAGCGCTACGACGAACTCGAGGCGGGCACCCTCTGCTCCTGGTTGCGGCTGGGTCGGTGCCTGGACCTCATACGCCGGCCCTCCATGACCCGGATCAACGTGGCTCTCTGGAGTCTGCAGGCCAGCCTGCTCGGTTCCCTGGCCCGTTGGCGCTCCCTCACCCCCCTGGAGGCCCGGACCGAGGTGCTGACCAGACTTCGCTAGCGGTACACCTAGGTATACCCCCATAACCGTGCTATAATACTGGGGATGGGTAAAACGGCTTGACACATCGGATCGTGTCGTATCGAAGGCGGGGGATTTGCCCCGATTTACCCTGACAGGCAGGCCGATTCCGACGAGGTGTGATTGACCTTCCCCGTGGCCTGGGATAGAATCCGACCGATCCGATGAAGAAGTGAGGCTACACGTTTCAACCGATGGTTTGATCCTCCGGCGCATCCGTTGTTTTATCAACCATCTTGGGTCGGACACCGAACCGCCCCGCCACCGGAGATGAAATGCTCGATAAGTTTACGCCCCGCGCCCGTCAGGTGATCCTCTTCGCCCGGGACATGGCCAAGCAGATGGGCCAGGATTACCTGGGTACCGAACACCTTCTTTTGTCCCTCGTCGAGGAGTCGGACGGTGTGGCCGCCTACGTTCTGAGTAAGCTGGGCCTCCGTTCTTCGATGATCCGCTCCGAGCTCCAGCGTTTCCAGTCCTCGAGCAGCCGGCGGACCGTCTCCGATGAGAAGATCCCCTTCACCGACCGCGCCAAGCAGGTTTTGGAGCAGGCCGTGCTCGTGGCCGGAGAACTCGGCTACAACTACATCGGCACCGAGCACCTCCTCCTGGGCCTGATCCGCGTCAGCGAGGGCGTGGCGGCCCGGATCCTCTCCCATCTGGGGTTCAAGCCCGAGGACGTTAAGAACGAGCTTGAGTCGCTTTTGGAGGAGAACCGGCGCAAGGAGGTCGCCGCCCCCCGGCGCCGCGGGCGTCCCGGCCGGGAGAAGGGTAAGGAGGACGAATCCCTCCTCGCCGAGTTTAGCACCGACCTTACGGCCCTGGCGCGTCAGGGGAAGATAGACCCGGTCATCGGGCGTGAGCAGGAGACCGAGCGGGTGATCCAGATCCTATCCCGGCGGAAGAAGAACAACCCCGTCCTCATCGGCCCCCCCGGGGTGGGCAAGACCGCCATCGTCGAGGGCCTGGCCCAGCGCATCGCCGACAGCGACATCCCCCTCACCCTCTCCGACAAACGGCTGGTTTCCCTGGACCTGGGCTCGGTGGTGGCCGGGACCAAGTACCGGGGCCAGTTCGAGGAGCGGCTCCAGGGGATCATCCGCGAGCTCAAGGAATCCAAGGACGTGATCCTCTTCATTGACGAGCTGCACACCCTGGGGGGCGCCGGGGGTGCCGAGGGCGCCCTGGACGCCTCCAACATGCTCAAGCCCGCCCTGGCCCGGGGTGAGGTCCAGTGCATCGGCTCCACCACCCTGGACGAGTACCGCAAGTACATCGAGAAGAACGGCGCCCTGGAGCGGCGTTTCCAGACCATCCTGGTGGACCCGCCCACCGTCAACGAGACCCTCGAGATCCTCAAGGGGCTCCGCGGCCGCTACGAGGAGTTCCACAACGTGGATATCTCCGACGAGGCCCTCGACGCGGCGGTGCGGCTCTCCGACCGCTACATCTCCGACCGCGAGCTGCCGGACAAGGCCATTGATGTGGTGGACGAGGCGGCGAGCAAGGTTCACCTGGCCTGTCTGGTTCCACCTGCCGAGCTGCGCGATCTGGAGCGGGAGCGGGAGGAGCTGCTGCAGCAGCGGGTTGAGCCCGGCGACGGTTTCTCCGAGGCGCTCCGCGAACGCGCCATGGAGCTGGACCGCATTGATCGCGCCATCGCTCTATCCAAGCGCCGCTGGGAACACTCCCTCGAGGAGACCCACGGCGTCGTTGACGTGGACGACGTCATGGAGACCATCAGCCGCTGGACCGGCATCAAGATCACCCGCATGGCCGAGGACGAGCAGATGAAGCTCCTGCGGATGAAGGACGGGTTGCACAAACGGGTGGTGGCCCAGGAGGAGGCCATAGATGCGGTCACCCGGGCCATCCGCCGCAGCCGCGCCGGCGTCCGCGAACCGAACAAGCCCATCGGCACCTTCCTCTTCCTCGGGCCCACCGGCGTGGGCAAGACCGAGCTGGCCAAGACCCTGGCCTGGTTCCTCTTCGACGACGAGAACGCCGTGGTGCGCATTGACATGAGCGAGTACATGGAGAAGTTCTCGGTCTCCCGGCTCATCGGCGCGCCCCCGGGCTACGTGGGCTACGAGGAGGGCGGCCAGCTCACCGAGCGCGTCCGGCGCAAGCCTTACTCCGTGGTGCTCCTGGACGAGATCGAGAAGGCCCACCCCGACGTCTTCGGCCTGCTTCTGCAGGTGATGGACGAGGGGCGCCTCACCGACTCCCTCGGCCGCACGGTCAGCTTCCGCAACTCGGTGGTCATCATGACCTCGAACCTGGGCACCCGGGAGATCAAGGACATCAGCGCCATCGGCTTCGGCTCCGACGCCTTCACCGGCGAGTACTTCGCCATGCGGGACAAGGTGATGGCCGAGGTAAAGCATCTGTTCAACCCCGAGTTTATGAACCGGCTGGACGAGACCGTGGTCTTCCACGCCCTCACCAAGGACGACCTGCGGGAGATCGTCATGCTCCAGCTCAAGAAGATAAAGCTGCGCCTGGCCGAACAGGCGATCGCCATCGAGTTCACCGACCGGATCACCAAGAAGATCATCACCGACGGCTACGAGCCCAAGTTCGGCGCCCGGCCCATCCAGCGCGCCATCCAGCGACTCATCGAGGACCCCCTGGCCGAGGAGCTCCTCAAGGGCAACGTCAAGGGGGGCGACCTGGTCGAGGTGGACTACTCCGATGACGAGACCACCTTCACCCCGTCCAGGCTGCCCAGCGCGGTGTAAAGGGCGCCACGATGCGTAAAAAGTTGTTTTCGTAGGGCGGGGTTTCCATCCCCACCGCGGCGGCCCGCAGAGGGGCCGCCCTACACAATGATCCCCTCGCCCCCTTTAGGGGGAGAGGGTTAGGGTGAGGGGGGGGTAAAAACGGGCGACCGGCAACGCCGGGCGGGGTACGGAGTCATCTACTACCGAGGACCCGGACTACGCCGAGGTGTGGGTCTACCTCGAGGGGTTCGGTTACTGGCGAACCCCCGCCGGATTGCTGGAAATGTCTTTGTGAAACCCGGGCCGAGCGCACCGGTTTTTGACGGTCTGGACCGGTATCGAACGCCTTCCGCCTTGACCACCCAGAGTTAAATTGATTTGATGGACAATGAAATCAATACCTGGCCGGAGGTTTTGACATGAGAAGGGACATCCTTAAAATAGTGCTCGTCCTGCTTCCCGCGTTCTTCGTTTTTACGGGCTGCGGCGGGGAGGAGCCCGAGGAGCCGGCCGTCATCCCGATGGAGAAGGCCCCCACCCAGGTGGGCCAGTGGGTCGAGTACGCCATCCAGGACGCCGTGACACTGACCCTGTCACTCCTGGCCGAGGAGGAGTTCGAGGGTGAGCCCTGTTACTGGTTCGAGCTCTTCATCGAAGCCGACGCCGTGGCCGCCATGGAGAACGCCAGAGAGAGTATTCTGGATGCGCTGGAGGAGGAGGGTCTCACCGATGAAGAGAGGGCCGGGCTGGAAGAGGCTTTGGTGGGTATCGCTGAGGGCCTGGCCGCCATGGAGGAGGAGGGTGTCCCGACCGAGCAGGAGGTGATCCTCAAGGCCCTGGTGGCGAAATCTGCGTACGTGGACCTGATGACCGAAATTGATAACTTCATCGCCGAGCCCGATCTCCCCCAGGCGGATTTCATCATGTACGTGGTCGCCCCGGTGGCGGAGGAGGATAAGATAGAGCACTTCCACGCCCTCGTGGACCGTATCGGTGAGATCGTCAAGCGTCTCATCGTCCAGCCCGATCCGGAGACGGTGTTCGAGCTGGACCTGCCGGACGTCGTCGCCTTCGCCAAGGAGGAGGTCCAAACGCCCGAGGATGTGCCGGAGGTCCATTTTCAGTACGAATGGCACGCCGAGGGCGAGGTCGAGGAGGGCGAGCTGATCGAGCTGCCCGACTTCGAGCTGGTCAGGGACCAAACCCTGGAGCTTCTGGGCAAGACCTACGCCTGCGACCTGGTGGTTATCACCGAGGGTGAGGAGAAGATAGACGTCTACTACACGCCCGCCGTTCCCTTCTTCGGTCTCCTCCAGGCCGTGGCCGAGGGCGAGGTGGTCGTCACGCTCGTCGGATACGGCATGGAGGGCGCGGAGTCCCGGCTGGCCGAGGGCGAGATACCCGTGATGAGCGTGGCGGAGCTGGAGGCCATGTTTACCGCCGGGGCGGAGGTCGAGGCCGAAGAGGGCTAGAGCTTCCGTGTTGAAAAACAGGGGCTCCCGCGGGAGCCCCTTCCCCCGTGCGCATCGCGTTAGTGTGGATGGACGAAGAACGTGGCGCCCAGCGTGACGGCCCAGTGAGGGGGGGTGCCGACCCGGCACTCGACGCTCAGCCCCATCTTCTCCCCCAGGGCTAAGTCCAGACCCAGGCTCAGGTGTGCCCCCATGTTTTTGATCGGCCCCAACCCAAATCCCAGCTCCACGTGACCCCCGAACCCACCGGGATTCCCGATGAAGTACCCCCCCCACGACCTCGGCCCAGAGGGCGCCCCAGATGTTCGGTTCTCCGTAGTTCGGGTCGCCGGGGTCTTTCTCGTCGTAAGCGTGCTCGTAATCGTAGAAGAGGGCGTACAGGAACTCGACGCCGATGAGCCGGCGACCCATCCATCGGCCCTAGGCATTATAACGGGGTTGATGTAGCCCGCCTGGGGGGTGATGCGAAAGAACGGTTCGATGTCCCCCGCCCCGGCGGGCTGGAGGGAGGTCAGCGTCAAGAGGGTTGCCGTGAGGATGACGAGAACGGGTTTCATGCGCGCCTCTTTTAAACTTTTTTACGCCGTCACCGTCGCGAAGGATGTACATACTGAGGAGTCAGAAGCTGTAGCTCAGGCCGAAGCCTAAAAGATGTAGTAAACCCCGACGCCGAATGCGGAGGCGATGATGTAGAAATCGAGGTCCGCCGACAACCCCCAGCCGCCCCCCAAGGCGAAGTCCATGCCGGCGCCCAGGCGACCGGCGGGACCGGCCTTCACACCTTCGCCCGACGGGTCGAAGGCGAGGTAAACGGCAAGCTCGAAGTGAAAGCCCAGTCCCTCGATCCCACCGAAGCCGTATCCTCCGACGAACCCGGGGCCGAAGAGGGAATTGAACACCTTTTCCGAGTCGCGGTCCCAGCGCGATATAATATTGTAGTAGCCGACGTAGGCCAGTTCGAGCCCGCCGTACCAGTTCGCCCCCCAGGTGAACCTGGCTCCCGCCGTCAGACCGTAGTCCTCGTACATGGATCCCAGGAAACTCAGGTTGAACTTCAGCCTCGACCGGGGGCTGATGGTGTCGCCGGCGTCTGTTTGGGCCGTATTGACGACGGGTTCCTCCTGGGCGTACGCCGGAGTCATTGTCAAGCCGACCAGAAGAATTCCGAGTACGACTAAGTTCGTCCTCATCTTCGCGCTCCTCCTCATATCCGTGCAACCCTGCTTCGACCGCGGCCATCACCGAGCCGGTAACCCCATCCCCGCCGCCGGATAGTGTTATTACAAGATGTAATATACAGAGACCGTTGCAAAATGTCAATCTAGCGCAATTGTGATGATTCTCAGCGTTATTAGCAGCCACGCATATTCCCCGTAGGGGTGGGGCTCTGTCCCCGCCCGCGGGCGACTTACGTAGGGTCGCCCCTACGAATACGCTACTTACGCAACAGTCGCAATTATTGAAACGACCTAGTCCAAGATGGTGGGTGGTCCGAGCGCTGCCTTGCCCTTCTCACTTTGGGGCGCTTTGGCAAACGCCTCACCCAGGCGCTCCATTCCCGGATAAGCTCTGCCGCCCGTTCGATCCAACCGCTTCAGCTCCCGCCCGATCCAGCGTTCGACCATTCCTTTAAAGGGCCACATGAAGAGGTAGCGTTTCCCGGCGAACTCGCGGAGGACGTTCCCGGCCCGCTTCCCGGCCAGCTTCGACCCCCGCTCCCAATAGGCCCGCAACGTCTCCCGGTAGCCCCGCCACTCCCACAGCGCCCGACTGGTCACCCCGAATGGCAACAGTATCAGGTAGCTCAGGATGAACGGAACCAGGCCCACCCGCCTCTGATCCGTCAGATGGACCGCCTCGTGCCGCAGGAGCAGATAACCGGAGCGGTTACCGAACATCCGTTCGGCCAGATAAACCGTCCCGGCCCAGGTGAAGGCGTCGAAGCCGGTCAGGCCTAAGCTAAAGGGCCTTCCCAGGGTGTCTATCGCCCGTGCGAAGCGGCTCTTCTCCAAAACGGCCAGCCGCAGCGGCCCCAGCTTCGCCACGGCCTCCACGAGTTTCCAGAACGGCGGCCAGTCGCTTTCCCGGGGCGGGCGTTGGGGGGAAATACGGGATAGGTCTGTCGAGTTGCTCACGGGCCCAGTTCGCGGGAGAGGAGTTCGAGGCGGGGATCGTTTCCCGGCAGCGACCGGGCGCGCTCGAGGGCCCGTCTTGCGCCCATAAAATCGCCGGTGGAGAGGTGTAGCTGGACCCGGGTCAGCCAGAGACCCTGGTCCTCGGGATGAAGCGTCAGCCCTTGCTCGAGGTAAGCCGAGGCCCGGTCGGTCCGTCCCAGGGATAAATAGCCGTAAGCCAGGAGGCCGTAGGTCTGCGGCGCCGAGCCGCCCCACCTGAGCGACTCCTCGGCGTACCGCACGGCGAGATCGGGCCGGCCCGTCTGGATATACACGGCGGCCAGGTTCGTCAAACAATCGGTGTTGCGCGGGTCACGGGCCAGGGCCGCCTCGAGGATCTCCACGGCCTCGCCGGTCTTCCCCCGCTGCGCCAGGACCTGGGCCAGGTTGGCGGCGTTGTCCGGATTGTGGTTCGATAGCTCATAGGCCTCGCTGAACAGTTGTTCGGCTTCGGCTAGGTCCCCCCGCTCTTGGGCGTAGATCCCCAGGTTGTTGTAGAAGAATGGATTGTCGGGCTCTTCCTCGATGGCTCTCAGGATCGCTGCTTCAGCGCCCTCGGTGTTCCCCAGGCGCCGCTCGGCCTCGGCGAGGACCCCCCAGTTGTAGGCCGCCTCGGCGGTATGCCACGTGCCCCAGTTGACCAAAGCCGCGGCGGGAACCAGAACGAGGGCGGTCTTCCCCAGGGCGCGCCAGTTCTTTTGTCTCAGCTTCCCCCATAGGTCATAGAGCGCCCAGCCGGCGAAGGGGATCAGCAGCGGCACCACCGGCGCGCGGTAGCGCCCCGCGACGAAAAGCCCCACCACCATTAGGAAGTAGAGAACTCCGAAGACGACGATCAGACGGTGCTTATTCTCCCAGGAACGCCAGAGAACGAGCCCGGTCAGACCCAGCGGCATCACCAGCCAGAAACCCACGAATAATCCCCACAGCGTCCAGCCGCCCCGCTCCCGGATGAAGTAGTAATCGAGGTGGTTGGGCATCTCGTAGGCGTTGAAGAAGAGGAGGGCCTTTTTGCCCAAGAGCCCCAGCGCCTTCCCCGGATTTTCCCCGATGAAGTCGAAGGCACGACCGATCCACCAGGCCGAGACCTCGCTCGGCTTGAGCAGCCGCCCCTCCGCCGCCTCGGCCCGTCTGCGGCTCGCCTCGAAAAGCCTGTCCCGCATGTCCCCCGGCACGCCCCAGTAGCCGGTGGCGTTCTCGTTGTTGCCGATCCAGAGGTTGACGCCGGCGTTGGACGAGAGCAGCATCGGGTCGTCGGCCGCCACGGCGTTGCGCACCGTGACGGGCAGGATGAGGGCGAAGGTGAGCGCCACGACGAGCGCCCCGGCGCCGAGCGCCTTCAACGGTTTCCAACCGAATTGCCGCTTGAGCACGATGACGGTGAAGAGCGACAGCGCCACGGCGACGAGCCAGACGTTGGGCCGGCCGAGGCTGGCCGCACCCAGGAACAGGCCCGCGCCGACCAGTTGCCGCCAGCGCCGCTCATCCAGAAAACGCAGCATGAAGAGGATCGCCAGACCGATGAACAGCAGCTCGTAGGCGGTCATCAACAGATCGGTCTCGAGGAAGGCGATATAACCGTAGAGGGTTAACAGCGTTCCGGCGATGATTCCAACGCTCTCGCCCCGCTTTTTCTCCCTTTCTCCCTCCCCGCCGAAGAGCCTGCGCGCGATGGCGTAGACCACCACCACGCTCACCGCCCCGGCTAGGGCCTGGAATATCCGCGCGATCAGGAGCGATTTGCCGAAGATGGCCCAGATGAGCGCCAGGATGTACGGGTAACCTACCGAGGAGTGGAAGAAAACCTCGTCTCCGGCGCCGAGGTCACCGTCGAGGATCCTATCGGCCAACAGCTCGTAGGTGTACGCGTCGGCCACGTTGACCGTGTACAGGGGCTGATCCAGGGTGGTGAGGATCACCCCGAGCCGCAGCCCCAAGGCCACGGTAAACAGGATGATCGGCCAGCGCCGTCTTTTGAGACCAGAGGTGAGCGAGATTGGTTTCACCCAGCGAGTTTAATCCTTCTCAACCCGGGGGACAAGGGAGCGCCGAAGCACAAAAACCTCCGACCCCTTGACATCCCCGCCGTGCCTATCATATCCTTACCCGCCGCTTCCGAAGACCTGCAACGGTTAGAATGGCCGTGGAAGCGGGATTCAGCGGATTCGCGCCGCAAGCCGGAGCGGTACGCGGGGCCTGCAGGTTTCAAACGGATTAGTCCATAGACCTAGAGGGATATAAACCCAATGCCGACCGTAAACCAGCTCGTCCGCAAGGGCCGCAAAGCCAAGAAAAAGAAGACCAAGGCTCCGGCGCTGGACGCCTGTCCGCAGCGCAAGGGGGTCTGCACCCGCGTCTGGACCGTGACCCCGAAGAAGCCGAACTCGGCGCTGAGGAAGGTGGCCCGCGTCCGCCTGACCAACGGCATCGAGGTCTCCAGCTACATACCCGGCGAGGGGCACAACCTCCAGGAGCACTCGATCGTGCTGGTGCGCGGCGGGCGCGTCAAGGACCTGCCCGGTGTCCGCTACCACGTCATCCGCGGCACACTGGACTCCATGGGGGTCTCGGGGCGCCACCAGCAGCGCTCGAAGTACGGAACCAAGAGGGAGAAGTAGGCCATGCCCCGCAGAGCCAAGGTCCAGCGCCGCGTGCTTCCACCCGATCCCGTCTACGGATCGCCCATGGTGACCCGCTTCATCAACTGTTTGATGCTGAAGGGAAAGAAGTCCGTCGCCGAGAGGATCTTCTACTCCGCCCTGGAGATGATAGAGAAGAAGACGGGCACCGAGGGAGTCAAGGTATTCACCGACGCGCTCAGGAACGTCAAGCCGAATCTGGAGGTCAAGAGCCGCCGGGTCGGGGGCGCCACCTACCAGATTCCCATCGAGGTGGCCCCGGAGCGCAAGACCGCCCTCGGCATCCGCTGGTTGATCGCCTTCGCCCGCAAGCGGCACGAACACTCCATGGTCGAGAAGCTGGCCTTGGAGCTCATAGACGCGCACAACGGAGTGGGCGCCTCCGTCAAGAAACGCGAGGACACCCATCGAATGGCCGACGCCAACAAGGCCTTCGCCCACTTCCGCTTCTAGTTTCCCCCAACCTCCCCATCGGGGGATCAACCTGGGACCCGGTGCCGTCCCATCCGCGCGAGGGGATACGCACCGACCCATCAACGGGCCAGGGGGCCAGCCAAGGGGGCCAGCCAAGGGGGCCAGCCAAGGGGGCC
>DAOVLG010000166.1 GCA_030631385.1 Candidatus Coatesiibacteriota bacterium
GAATTTGATAATCATTTCCCGCGAACGATGCTTTATTTCACCATTGAAAACAGGTAGGAGTAGGGCGGGGTTACCCAACCCCGCCACCCCTTTTTCGGCGGGGATAAAATCCCCGCCCTACATCCATGGGTCGGAAATACCTCTTTCTTTGTGGAGTTCAGTAGGTCCAGATAAGGATTGTGACCCCCTTAATCTAAACTCCATCTCAGAAATAAACAGCCGAACATTTTATTAGGATCGGTTGCGGCGGAGCGAACAACTTACGCCTACAGCCGTAGGGGAGAGTCTGGCAACCCTCCCGCCTTTATCGTTACACGAGCGGTAGCAGAGGGCCGACCCGGCGGCGCCGGATTGGACCTTCACCGACCCCAGGGCGGTCTGGTTAAAAAACCCCGAGGGCCAGAGCCGCCGCGCCGATGAGCCCCGCCTCACCACCCAACTCCCCGGTGGTAATGGTTACCTCGGTGGGCGTGGTGAAGCGGTGTTCGGCGAAGGCTCTCCGGGCCGGTTCGAGTATCAGCTCCCCGGCGCTGGACAGGCCTCCGCCCACGACCACGCGGTCCACGTCGAGGAGGGTGACCACCAGGGCGATTGCCCGGCCCAGGTACAGCCCCGCCTCCTCCAGGAACCCCGTGCACGCCCGATTTCCCTTCCGGGCGAACTCGGTGATGAGCCGGGAGTTGATCTGGACCTCTTCGCCCCCGACCGACTCGAGGAGGTCGGGAAGCTCACCCCTTTTGGCCAGCTCCATCGCCCGCCGACGCACCGCCGAGGCCGAGGCGTAGGCCTCCAGGCAGCCACGGCGACCACAGTTGCAGGGCCGGCCGCCGGGCTCCACGATCAGATGGCCGATCTCCAGGGCGTTCCCTTTCTTGCCCATAAGCGGGGTTCTGTCGAGAATTGCGCCGCCGCCGACCCCGGTTCCCAGGGTGATCCCGAGGACGAACGACTCGCCTTCCACCGCCCCGCGCCAAGCCTCGCCCAGGGTGAAGGCCGTAGCCTCGTTCACCAGGGTGACCGGGAGACCGAGCGCCTCGCCGACCATCCCCGCCAGGGGTGCCTCACCCAAAGCCGGAACGTTGACCGGGGAACAGACCAGTCCGCGTTCGAGGTCCATCGGTCCCGGTACCGCGAGGGCCACGGCGTCGGGTCCGCCGGGAAGGCCCGGCTCGGAGAGCAGCTCCTCCAAGAGAAGGGACAGCGTCTCCACGAAGGGCTTGGGACGGCGGTCAACCCGCGGTGGTGTTTTCCTCCGGGCGAGCACCCTCCCGGCTGAATCCACCAGGCCGGCGCGGAGGTTGGTGCCCCCGAGATCAACGGCGTAAACGATCCGATCCGATGCCATGGCGCCTTTACAGCGGACGTTACCGCTGGTATTCTAGCAGAAGGAAAGGGAAAAACCAGGGGGTCCGGTTGACCAACAGGCTCGAGGTATGGCTCGTTGACGACGAGGCGGAACGCCACACCGAGTTGGACCGCCGCCACGGTGAACGGTACTCGATCCGCCACTTTTACCGCCCGGACGAGGTCCTGAAGGCCCTGGAGAACGGTGAGAGGCCCGACGTGCTCCTCTCCGACGTCTTCTTTCTCCGGGAGGATCAACGGGAACGGGCCGGGGAGATACAGCGGGAGAGCCGTGAACTTCAGGAACGCCTGGCGGATTTCGCCGGTCGGTACTCCGAGGTCTACGCGCCCGAGGGCCTGGAGCTGGCCGCCAAGCTGCGTCGCGACCAGCGCCCCTTCCCAAACATCATCTACTCCAGCCAGGCGGCGATCCTGTTGGACGAGCAGTGCTTCTCCCGCATCGCCCGCGAGGCGGGTCCGGTGTGGATCTTGAAGGGCAGGGAGGATACCGAGGCGGAGCGGATGAAGATCGAGAGCGTGAGCCTTGGATGGGGCTGGCGCAGGCGCTACCTGCAGGTGAAGGGGCTCCTGGCCATAGTGGCGATGGCGGCCGTGGCCATCGGCTGGTTCCTCGGATTGCTCCTGGGCAGGATAATGTAGCCGGGATCATCACTCATCCTCGTTATGCGGCGGGGTGCTTAACACCACGCCCTACGTTGAAACAAGGGGTTGAAACCCCTTGTCTTGGTGAATAACGCGAGCGACCAACGGGAACCATTGGTTACGCGCCGCTCGCGGAGAATGCATTCGAGCGATAAGAAACTCCCCTCGTGGAGCAGCGATCCAACGCGCTGCGTTGGTTGAAACCCCTTGTCTTGGCGTATTGCGGGAGGCCGCCATGTTTGGTTCCGTCAATGTAGGGCGGCCCCTCTGCGGGCCGCCGCGTTTATCCTAAACCGTGCGGGCTATAGAGGTCCGCCCATACGTTTACCCCTCTCCCTAACCCTCTCCCCAGTGGGGCGAGGGGGTAACACCTAGCGCTTCCAGGCGATGTCCAGGATGTTGGCCAGGCGCTCGGTGTGGGTGGAGCTGAAGACGTAGGTCTGCACCCTGTCGCTCTTGGAGTCGGTGACCTCGACCTTGAGGCCGGGTCCCCCGGCGGCCACCCAGTAGCGGGCGCGGTCGCGGCCCCGCCGGATCCCGTACCCTCCCGAATCGGAGAGACGGATGAAGGTTGGCTCGGTCGAGATGATGCTCTCCCGGGGGAACGACCTCTGGATAACGCCGAAGGCCAGGATTAACCGGGTCTGGGTGACGGTGACGACTAACTGGGTGAAGCAGAGGCCGAGGAAGAGCGCCAGCGAGGCCGAAGACGTGCAGCTCCAGAAAACGATCCGCCCCTCCACCGTCCGGAAATTCCCCCATATCACTAAAATGACGATCAGGCCCAGGACCACGATGACGGTGATCCAGAAGGAGGCCTTGGAGATCATGCTCTCCCGGTAGACGATCGTATCGGGAAATCCCCGGGTCATCGCCGCCCGCCCTTCCGCCTGTTGGAAAAGTGCCCGCGCAGAGCGTCAAGGAGCCGTTCCAGCTCGGGGTCCTCCCCTATGTCGTCCGCGCCGCAGGAGCCCAGAAGCGCGATGACGATGGGCAGGTTCTCATCGGCGAGGCTGTAACAGACCCGGTTCCCCTCCCGGCGGAAGGTGACGAGCTGCGCGCCGCGAAGGATGGCCAGGTGCTGGGAGATGTTGGGCTGCTTTAGGTTTAAGGCGGTACGCAGCGCATCCACACAGGAAACGTCCCGGGAGAGAAGCACCACGATCCTGAGCCGCGTCGGGTGGGCCAGCGCCTTCAAGATGCGAGCCATCTTCTTGCATTCGTCCAGTTCGATCATTGTCCTCCTCACGTAATTAACCTGTTGCGAATATACGAAACGTCTTTACCCCTGTCAAGATGGGTCCACCCGCCGACACCCTTGACCAAGTGTATACTTATGTGTATACTGCATTTCATGCAGCGTCCAGCCTCCAAAGAGCCGCCGTCCCCCCGCTTCGAACGATTCCTCACAGCCACGACCTCCATCGCCAGCACCCACGAGGAGGACAAGCTCCTCGAGGCCATCATCTCGTCGGCCAAGGAGGTGGTCGAGGCCGGGGCCAGCTCGATCCTTTTGTTGGACGCCGGAGGTAAGTTCCTCCGCTTCGCCATCGCCACCGGTCCGGTGGCCGACAAGGCCCTGCCGGTGAAGGTTCCGGTCGCGGGCTCCATCGCCGGCTGGGTCGTCACCCACCGTCAGGCGGCCAACCTGGCCACGGTCAAGGACGATCCCCGCCATTACAACGGCGTGGATAAGATAACCCTGCTCAAGACCGAGAGCCTGCTCTGCGTGCCGCTCCTGGTGGACGGCGAGGCCATCGGGGCGATTCAGGTGCTCAACAAAGGGGGCGGCAAGGCCTTCACCGACGAGGACGAGCGCTTCCTCGGGGTGATCGCCGTTCAGGCCGCCTACGCCCTCCGCCGGGTGATCGAGGATCGGCGCCGGCGTGAGGAGCTCGACGAGCTGCGCTCCCGGATGGACGCCGACCAGACGGTCATCGGCGAGAAGGGAGGGCTGGCCGAGGTCTTCGACATCATCCGCAAGGTGGCCGACACCCGGACGACCGTGCTCCTGCGCGGAGAGACCGGAACCGGCAAGGGGATGATCGCCCGGGCCATCTACTCGGCCGGCAGCCGCCACCACCGCCGCTTCGTAACCGTCAACTGCTCCAACATCCCCCCGGACCTGTTGGAGAGCGAGCTCTTCGGGCATAGTAAGGGCGCCTTCACCGGGGCCACGGCCAACAAGATCGGCAAGTTCAAGCTGGCCCACGGCGGCACGATCTTTCTGGACGAGGTGGGCGACCTCCCCCTGGGATTGCAGACCAAGCTGTTGAGGGTGCTCCAGGACCAGGAGTTCGAGCCGCTGGGCTCCAACCGCACCGAGAAGGTGGACGTGCGGGTCATCGCCGCCACGAGCCGGAACCTGGAGGCCGCCATCTCCGAGGAGCGCTTCCGGGAGGACCTCTACTACCGCCTGAACGTGGTCAGCCTCGAGCTGCCGCCCCTGCGCGAGCGCCGCGAGGACCTGCCCGAGCTGGTGGACCACTTCCTGAAGAAGTACTCCGTGGAAACGAACAAGCACATGCTCCGGGTGGGCCCCGAGGCCCTCGAGATAATCGGTAACTACGACTGGCCGGGCAACATACGCGAGCTGGAGAACGCCGTCGAGCGGGCGGTGGTGCTCGGCGAGGGCGATGTCCTCCAGGCTGAAATGCTTCCCGGCCACGTCCTCGGCGGCCGGGGCTACACCGTCCCCGAGGGCGCCACCCTGACCGAGGCCCAGCGCAGCTTCAAACGCTGCTTCATCGCCAAGGCCCTGGCGAGTTACGAGGGCAATCAGACCCGCACCGCCGAGGCGCTCGGCATCCAGCGGAGCTACCTGAACCGGCTGATAAAGCAGTTGGACATCAAGGAGCTTCTCACCAAAGGGTAGGCCCCATCCATCCGAGAAGACCTCATGGACCTTGATCTGGAAAGGATCGCCGAGGCGCGGGAGCTTCTCAGAAAGGCCCGCGTAGCCGCCGACGAGCTCCGGTGCAAGCCGCCCGAGGAGCTGGACCGCTACGTGCGGGCCGTCTCCGAAGCCGCCCAAGGCGCCGCGCGGGAGCTGGCGGAGCTGGCCGTCAAGGAGTCGGGCTTCGGCGTCGTCGAGGACAAGATATTAAAAAACTCCTTCGCCGCCAAGGAGGTGGCGGAAAGCATCCTGGGGCAGCGCATCGTGGGGGTGCTCAAGCGCGAACCGAGCCGGGGCGTCGTCGCCTACGGCGTGCCGATGGGGGTCGTCGCCGCCATCATCCCCTGCACCAACCCCACCTCGACGGCGGTCTTCAAGGCGCTGATCAGC
>DAOVLG010000001.1 GCA_030631385.1 Candidatus Coatesiibacteriota bacterium
CGGCGGTGATGTAGTCAATGGATGTGGTCAGGCTTGGCTCGATCAGCCGGCGTTCGACGTGGACCGTGATGGTCAGTACTTCCTCCGCCTCGGGGCGCTTCATGGTGAAGTTGACGTTGCGCCGCATGTCGGTGAGGAAGGGGATCTCGACGTAGGTGAAGTCCACAAACCCGAGTGCCGAACAGGTAACGTCGTACTGGCCGGGTGGGACGTCACTCCGCGAGAAGTACCCATCCTCGTCGGAGGTTGCATGGATGTCTGTGCCCTTGATCCGGATCGTCGCGAAGGGGATGGGCATCCCGCTTTCATCGCTGACGACGCCGGATATCTGCGCGGTGATACCGGCCAGGACGGGCACGGTTATCGCCAAGCAGATGCAAAGGACCAGGGCCGTCTTTTGAATGTTCATCAACAACCCTCCCTCATCAAGTTACAGGTTTCAACGCTCACAATGATCATTAATGTAGTTGAGATGATACCTCCCCAAAGTGGCCGCAAACGGCAACTGTCAGTCTTTCACGGACGGTGCCGGGAAAACCTCCGTCGTCCCGTTTCTAAAGGTGTTTTTATAGTCTATGCAAGCGTAGTTAAAGGTAATACACCCGGGGAGCCTTGTCAAGCAAAAACCTGGTCTGCGAATACCCTTAAACCGCACGTTTCCAAAGCGTAGGTGCTGGACTACGCCTTTTGTATCTGGTAACATCCGCCGGACCCGTCTTTAGTAAAAGAGCGGATTTGGCGCTGGACTACACCAAGCGCAGCCACACCTGTGGCGGCATCTCGGCGGCCGATGTCGAAGGGGAGGTTATCCTCTGCGGTTGGATCCGCCACGTGCGCGATCTGGGGGGAATCATCTTCCTGCGACTTTGGGACCGCTACGGCGAGAGCCAGGTCGTGGTGGATCCCGAGCACGCCCCCGGGGCCCACCGGATCGCCAGCGGCTGCCACTTGGAGTACGTGGTGGCGCTGCGCGGTGTGGTCCGTTACCGGCCCGAGGATCAGATCCGACCGGACCAGCCCACCGGCGAAGTCGAGGTGCTGACCGACGAGCTGGAGGTGCTCTCGCCCGCAAAGCCGCTCCCCTTCCCCATCTCCGACGAGGCGCCAACCAACGAGGAACTCCGGCTAAGGCACCGCTACCTGGACCTACGGCGCGGTCCCATGACCGAGATGCTCCGTTTCCGCCACCGCTTCATGCTCCAGATGCGCAACTGGCTCTCCAAGGCCGGTTTCCTCGAGATCGAGACGCCGGTCCTGACCAGGTCCACCCCCGAGGGCGCCCGGGACTTCCTCGTGCCGAGCCGGGTCTACCCCGGTTGCTTCTACGCCCTGCCCCAAAGCCCTCAGATGTACAAGCAGCTCCTCATGGTGTCCGGCGCGGACCGCTACTTCCAGATCGCGCGCTGCTTTCGCGACGAGGACGCCCGGGCCGACCGTCAGGCTGAGTTTACCCAGCTCGACCTCGAGATGAGCTTCGCCAGCGTGGAGGACGTGCTCGGCATCACCGAGGGACTTTTCAGCCATCTGTGGCGGGAGCTTCTCGGAATAGAGATCCCCGCGCCCTGGCCCCGGATGACCTACGGCGAAGCGTTGGATCGCTTTGGCACCGACAAACCGGATACCCGTTTCGACCTCGAACTGGTCACCCTTTCCGATGTCTTCCGGGAAACCGAGCTATCCTTCATCAAAGGGCCGCTCGACGAGGGCGGTGTCGTGCGAGGTCTCAGGGTACCGGGTCAGGCCGGGGCGAGCCGCAAAACCCTGGCCGCTTGGGAAAATATTGCCAAGTCCGCCGGCGTTGGCGGCCTTGTCTGGATTAAGTGGCCCGACGACGGCTCCTGGAGCTCCAGTATCAAGAAGCATTTGACGGACGAGGCTGTCTCCGAGCTCCGGGGAGTTTCCAGGGCAGAGCCCGGCGATCTCCTCCTCCTGGCCGCCGGACCGGCCGGGCGGGTCAACACCGCCCTTTCCCGCCTGCGCCTCCATCTGGCCGCGGAGTTGGAGCTTATCCCCGAGGGAAGCTGGGACTTCCTCTGGGTGGTCGAGTTCCCCCTCTTCGAGACCGACGAGAAGGGGAATCTCACCTCGAGCCACCATCCCTTCACCATGCCCCACCCGGACGACCTGGACCGGCTCGAGAGCGACCCGCTCTCCGTCCGCTCGGCGAGCTACGACATCGTGATCAACGGCGTCGAGATCGCCTCGGGCAGCCCCCGAATCCACGATCGGGAGGTCCAGCGCCGGATCTTCCGGACTCTGGGTCTCTCCGACGAAGCCGTAGAGGAGCGTTTCGGTTTTTTCCTCGAAGGGCTCTCCTACGGCACGCCGCCCCACGCCGGCATCGCACCCGGACTGGACCGCCTGATCGCCTTGATGCTCAACCGGGAGAATATCCGCGAGGTGATCCCCTTCCCCAAGACCCTGCGAGCCTTCGATCCCCTCACCGGCGCGCCCGCGACCGTTGACGATAACCAACTGGCCGAGCTCGGCATTCAGGTCAGGAAAATCGGTTCGGATTAACATCTTCATTAGCTGTTTAACTCTAGGTGGATTTCCGGGTTCACCCGGCTGGTTCCCCCTTCCTTTCGCCGATGGGCGGACCGATCAAGGATCAGGTGCAGCCTCGGCTCTCGAATTATTCGTAAGTTTGGCCGAGGGAAGTCTGGTTGACGGATCGCTTTCTCCATGCTAACCTTGTATATAACCGCTTCGACGCTAGGCGGTGAGCTATGCTCGACATCAACCGCCAGCTCTGCGCGTACTGCGGAGGGTGTGTGGGGGTGTGTCCCACGCTGGCCCTGTTGCTCGATGAGCTGACGCTGGTGGTGGACCAGGGGCTGTGCAATGGCTGCGGCAACTGCGTCGCCGTCTGTCCCGTGGGCGCTCTGAACCTTAGCAAAAATGCTGTCGGAGTTGACGTATCGGAGTAAAATCATGGAAACTGTAAAAGCCTACTATGATGACGATACAATTGTACTTCCAGAGAGCTTCCATCACCGAAAAGGGCCGGTATTCGTAGTCTTTCCCGATGTCAATGAATCAATGGTCCTTGCCGAAGAGGTGCTTGTAGAAATCTGGGATAACGACGAAGACGCGGCCTATGACGACTTATAAACCAAGACTGTTGCATAAAAGGTGTCTTCGTAGGGGCGACCCTCTGCGGTCGCCCGCGGGCGGGGGCGGAGCCCCGCCCCTACAGGGAATATTCGTTTATCGCTGACAGCTCTGCTAGCCATCAAATTACGCCAAAATGGCATTTTGCAACAGTCTCGGTATTGATAAGCGATTGTTTCCACCGGCGTAGCGAGTGGCGAATAGGTGCGGCAACTGCGTGAAGCTGTGCCCGGTCGGGGCGCTGAGTCTGGTCGAAACGGCAGAGACCGCTTAGTAGGTGCTGAATCCCGATGGCCCTCAGTCTAAAGCGCGTCAGACCCCAGTGGCTTTTTAACCTGGCCAAAAACGTCCTCAAGGTCCGGTTCCAGAAGGATTCGGCCCGCGGGCGCGAGGTCTACCCCGTTTTAGCCAGCTACAACATCACCAACCGTTGCGACATGCGCTGCGTTTACTGCGGTTACCCAAAGATGGACCGGCGTGAGCTCCCGACGGCGGACAAACTCCGCGTCCTGGAGAAGATCCGCCCCGGCATCCCGGCCCTGGACATCTCCGGCGGAGAGCCGCTGATCCTGAAGGACATTGACGAGGTCATCGCTTACGCCTACGACCTCGGCTTCGCCCCCCTGGTGTTGAACACCGACCTGATGCAGATGCGGCGGCATGAAATATTATTAGACTATGTAGACCAGATGATCGTCTCCCTGGACTCGGTGGAGCCCGCGGTCTGGGACCCCATCGTCGGCGTTAAGGGGGCCTGCGAGCGGGTGATGGGCAACCTGCGCCACTACGCCCGGGCCCAGGATGAGAAACAATTCCAGATCAACATCAACGCCGTGATCCTCCCCGATCATCTGGACCAGGTGCTGCCTGTCTTGGACTTCGCCGCCGAGATCGGCGTCAGCTTCAACGCCGTGCCGAGGGTGGACGGCTTCGAGCCGAACCCGGAGCTGGTGGGCAATCCACAGTACCAGGCGCTCATCGAAGAACTCATCCGCCGTAAAGAGGAAGGCTACCCGGTCTTAAACACCACCCTCTACCTGGAGCGGGTGCGCGATTTCCTCCCCTACCGCTGCTACGCCACCGTCACCCCCAAGGTCGGACCGCTGGGTCAGGTGTTCTACCCCTGCACCAAGATGCACTGGGTCGCCGGGAACCTCTTAGAGGAGCCGAGCCTCTGGGCCGTCATTAAGCGCGCCTACCGCGAGGCGCCCCGGCACCACTGCGGCCGCCTCTGCTACATGAGCTGCTACATGGAGCCCATCCACTACCTGGAGCACCCGATCAGCTTCCTAGCCGAGGGACACCTGAAGCGCCTCGTCGGTAAACGCAACGAGGGGGTGGCCGAGTCGGCCTAGGATGCGCTATTCATATGTTTAATAAAGAAGCCCCGACGGGGCTTTTTCCTATATTCAAGATGGGATAACCTGCTTATTTCGTACAATTCGAGGAGTGCTTCCTGCAGGTAGTTCAGCCTGTTTGGATCGTTGTGATGGTTGAAGCACAGGGGTGGACCTTGGACGGTTGGCTCGCCACATTTGTCCCCTCGCCCCTCTGGGGAAAGGGTTAGGGTGAGGGGTAGGGCGGGGCTTCTACGCCCCGCCGCCGATTTAATCACGCGGTCGCCCGCAGAGGGGCGACCCTACATTGACGGAGCCAAACGCAGAGCCTCACCCAATACAGAAAAGACAAGGGGTTTTAACCCCTTGTTTCAACGCAGAGGCGGTCCTCTGAGCCCGCCCGCAGGAGGGGCTGGAGACCCACCCCTACGACGCATAACATGCGTAGGGGCCGACCTTTAGTCGGCCCGTTTCATTCGTTCCCTCGTCCCTTTAGGGAGAGGGCCACGGTGAGTTGGGATAAAGAATTATTTTAGAGGTATCGCATTGGGCGACTGTGCAGGCGCTGCGGCAAGCTGTACGGACAGCTTAGTAATTCGAAGTCCTTTGGGTCTAAAAGCCGGGAAGGGGTACGGGGGTCAGGCAGAGCCAGAGTAGAACGAGGGCCCCGTAAGCACCGAGCCTGCGGGCCTTGTTCAGAGGCGTGATGTCGTCCAGCGGCGCCGGCCTCTTGCGGGAAACGAAGAAGAGGACGCCGATCCACACCAGCCAGCCGGGCCAGAAGAAGGAAAAGAAAAGCAGGGCGATTACGATCAGCCCTCCGAGGGGTTTATAGGCCCTGCGAAGACCGGCGAACACCACGTGCCCGCCGTCGAGCTGTCCCACGGGGATGAGATTGAGAGCGGTTACGAAGAGGCCAAGCCAACCGGCGAAGGCCACCGGGTGCAAAAGGATCACCTGATCGGAGGTCAGCGGCCCGACGACGATAAGTTGGAGAAATTTAAACAGCGGCGGAAGGTTGACCAGGAGAGGTACGTTCGGCTCGTTGAAAAACCGGAGAAGGATGAGACCGGGAGAGCCGTAGGTCAACTCGAACTCGGGCCAGTAGAGATGAACGAAATCGCCCGGCTTGAGCGGCACCACCTCGGAAAGGGATAAACCGATCGTGATGACGATGATTGACGCGACAACACCGGTCAGGGGACCGGAGATACCGATGTCGAAAAGGGCCTTTCGATGGGGAACCGGTGATCTCATGCGGATCACCGCCCCCGCCGTTCCCAGCAGCGGGTTAGGCATGGGAAGGAGCAGTGGGAGGGTGGCGATTACGCCGTACCGGCGCGCGGTAATGTAGTGCCCAAACTCATGCGAGAGGAGGATGAATAAAAGCGAGGCGGCGAAGGGAAGCCCCTCGTACCACAACTCGGGGTGTTCGAGGATATCAACTCCGGCGTGCATGCCCCCGGCCCAGAGCACCGTCAGGACCGCCGTCACGGCGAAGAGAAGCTGTAGACGTTTGTTGAATCCGCGTCCGATCCTTTTTGTCCCGATCCTCACCCGGGCGCAGTCGGCCGACCCGGAAACCCTTGCCGTGTAGCCCAGGGAGCCGCACACCTCGATGATGCCCCGGATCGCCTCCCGCGGTTTTCCTCTAAGCTCTCCGGTGTAGTGGATAAGCCGGGCGTCATAGTGCTGCTGAAGGATCTCGATGTAGGGCTCCAACTGCTGGGATAATTGCGCGGAGACATGCCCGAAAGCCTCCAGCTCACGGCGGAGGTTGCGCGCAGGTTCCTTCCCGAAGAGACCTGTTATGAGACCCATCATTTTAGAGCAGCCAGGGTGTAGAGGTTCAATTGCGATAGGTTGTAGTGGCCATATTTTTCAGGATGTGCGCCGCCCACCCCTCAGCTCGACAACATCTCGAGGTAGGTCTGGAGAAGAAGAGCTGCGGCGACGGCATCCACGATCCCCCGTTGGGACCGCGCATCGTAACCTGCATCCCGAAGGGAGCCTTCCGCCATCTTGGTCGTGTAGCGCTCGTCAATGAGGTGAACCGGTAAAACCAGGTGGGACTCCAGGGCCGCGAGGAATCCCTCGACAGCCGCGACGGAGTCTCCCCTCGAGCCGTCTTCTCTTAAGGGCAGACCGAGAACGACCTCCTCGACGTTCTTCTCGATGGCGAACAGGCAGAGGTGGCGTACATCCGCCAGGAGGTTTCGGCGCTCGTACACGCCGTGGGGCTGGGCGATTATCCCCTCCGGATCGCTCAGCGCCAGACCGATCCGCTTTTCCCCGTAATCAATGCCCAGGTAACGCATGGGAGGCAGTATACTAAAAGGGCTTCCGGTACGGAAGGGTGGCGGCAGCGTTTTGGACTTGACGGTTGCCGGGAGAATTGGTAAGGTTTTCCTCAGTTGTAGGACGAACCGGGCGAGTTGCGCCCACATTTAATCACCTGGCCGGTCGGGAGCCGGTGGAACTCGATGAAGGGGATAAACGATGTCTGAGGAAGCCCTCAACGGCACCGTCAAGTGGTTCAACAGGGTCAAGGGGTACGGTTTCATCCAACGGTCCAATGCCCCCGACCTCTTCGTGCACTTCTCCGATATCCTGGACGAGCCCCAGGAGCTTGCCGAGGGGGATAGGGTGGAGTTCGAGATCCAGGATGACCCCAAGGGCAACCGGGCGGTGAAGGTGCGCCGGGTAAAGGAGGAGTAAGGCGGAATCAATACCGGGTGAGCTTTAAGCAACGGGGTCACAACGACCCCGTTTGTTTTGGCGCGCCGCGAGGAGGACGGTTCTTCTACCGTCGTACCGGCAGGCACCACCTAGCAGGACTGGATAATAAAAAAACAGCCGCGCGAGGTGCTGAAGGAGCTATTCGGAAAGATCAAGGCGGAGCTGTTGAACAGGCGGCGTGTCGTGGTCGAGGCGGATCGTGTATTCAGGGGGAGGAGGCGGCTGGTGGATCGGTCCCTGGTGAGGTGGTCGTTTTACGAGTCTGATACCGAGCTGCTCGTGGTCGTAGACGAGGAATTGCGAGGCGTGTTGACCTTCTACAAAAACACGAAGATAGCCGAGGGACGATACGGCAGGATGCGGGAGATTGAGCTATGACGGATTGGTTGGAGGTATACCAAAAGGCAGTTGCTGATCTAACCGACGATCCAGAGGATGAGTTCGGCCTCTCATACGCGAGCTGCGTGCGTGACAATGTCGTGTGTGCTGGAAAGAGCGACTCCGAAGTCGTCCACGCGGCGGATCTCGGCATGATCAAGGCCGCTCGTCTGGCGGTCGGTGATCCGTTGATGCCGGACAACAGCGATAAGTGGTGGGACAACCTGGAGGCTATCGCCCGGGGCGAGTCCCCCCTGGATAAGCTCCCCGAGCACGTCCGGGAGCTGGCGCGGGAGTTGTATTACAAGGAGTGAGATACGGGCTGGCGGGAGGAGCTGAGGGCGGCGGCGATTGTAAACCGGCGATGTTCTTACCTTTTTTGTAAAAGCCGGACCGGAACCGACACACCGAAACACAGCGCGCCGAGGAGGATGATCGTCGCCCCGGTCGAGGTGTTGAGGTAGACGCTGAGGATGATCCCGCCCACGGCGGAAAGGGACCCGATACAGGCCGACAGCCAGAAGAGGGAGCCTTGCCTCTTCGCAACGTTGCGGGCGGTGGCCGCCGGCAGAATCAGAAGCGCGGTCACGAAGAGAAGCCCCACCGCCCGGATCGCCACCGCCACTATCCCCGCGATCAGCGCCGCGTGGATGTACTCCAACGCCGCCACGCGGACCCCCGCCGAGCGGGCCACCTCGGGACTCACCGCCGTCAGGGCCAACCGATTGTAGAAGAGGGCCGAGAAGGCCACCGCAACGACCAGGGTACCGAAGGCCAGGTAAACCTCGGCCTCGGTGAGCGCCAGGATGTCACCGTAGATGTAGGTAAGCATCTCCCGGCCCAGCCCCTGGAAGGCGCTGATCAGGGCGATACCCAGGGCCATCGCCGCGGAGAAGATCACCCCGATGATGGTGTCGCCGGCCAGGCGACCGCGCCGCCTGAGCGCCGTGATCGCCAGGCCGATCAGGATCGCGAAGCCGACGAGGCTGAAATAGGGCGAGATACCGGCCAACAGCCCGATGGCCACCCCGGCGAAGCTGGAATGACTGACGGCGTTGGAGAAATAGCTCATGCGGTGCCCCACCACCCCGACCCCGATGATCCCGCAGGCGGCGGCGAGGAAGACGCCGCCCACCAGCGCGCGATTGAGGAAGGCCGCTCCGGCGATGGCCGGGGGAAGAAGAAGGTTGAGAATCCGGTAGAGAGGTTCGAACATCGGTTGGTTATTCGGTGGTCGGTTTGTGATTGTGGAGAAAGAGGCCCATGCCATGGCCGTACATGGCGGTGATGGTCTCGGCCGAGATGGTCTCAAGAGTGCTGCCCACCCCCATCAGGCGCCGGTTGAGACAGATAACCTGCCGGGCGTGGGCGGAGACTACGGAGAGGTCGTGGCTGACCAGGACCGTCGTCAAACCGCGCTCCTCGGTCAGCCTGACCAATAGCGCGGCGAAGAGCTCGCCTCCGACCACGTCTATCCCGGCGGCGGGTTCGTCGAGGAGCAGCACCTCGGGCCCCACACCGTTTCCTGCCAGGGCCGCCGCCAACAGCACCCGCTGGCGTTCTCCACCCGAGAGCACCCCCAACGGGCGGTCGGTCAGCTTCTCCACCTGCATGGCCCCGAGTTGACGCCTCGCCTCGGCAACCGCCGAACGCCTTCGACCGAGCCACAGGGGTCGCCGCTGGAGCTTGAGAAGCAGGAAGTCGAGCACCGTCAACGGGGAACCGGCGTCCACCCCCAGTATCTGGGGGACGTAGCCGAAGGGGGGCCTGCCGTCGTGGCTGGGGAAGGTGATCCGCCCCTCGTAGGGGATAAGCCCGAGGATGGCCTTGAGCAGCGTGGTCTTACCGGCGCCGTTGGGCCCGATGACCGCCGTGATCACCCCGGACGGGATGTCGGCGGTAATTCCCTGGAGGGTGGCCTGGCCGCCCAGCCTAACCGTTACATCCTGGAGACGAATCGCCGGAGCTGCGACGGGTGCAACCATTATCCCCCCAGGGCGGCCTCGAGATTTACCAGGTTCCTCTCCATCACCTCGAGGAGGTAGCCGGCATCGGTGGAGCCGGTGGTGCAGGGGTCCAGAACGTAGACTCCAATCCCAGCCTCCTCGGCGATGCTGCGCGCCGGTCCCTCGGGGTACTGGGGCTCGATGAAGAGGGCGACGGCCTCGGCCTCCCGTATCATCTCCACGAGCCCGAGCATCTCCTTCGCCGAGGGCGAGGCGCCTGCGGTGAGCATCACCACGCCGGCGATCTCCAGACCCACGTCCCGCGCCAGGTAACCGAAGGCGTCGTGGTTGGTGATGATCGTCTTGTTGGACCAGCCGGCCGAGGCTTCCACCATCCTTCGGTAGATCTCCTCCAGCTCACCGATGAAGGACCGGGCGTTGGCGCGGTAAGCCTCGGCGTTGACCGGGTCAATCTCCACGAGGGCGTCGCGGATATTCTCCACCATCCTGACGGCGGTGTGTGGGGACACCCAAACGTGGGGGTCCCAATCGCCATGCCCTCCCTCCCCGTGGATACTGCGAAACTTGTAGGGCAGGGGTTCGATCCCCTCACTGGCCGCAACGATCTCCGTTTCCCCGCCCAGATCGGCCAGGGTGTCCTCCAGGAACGACTCGAGCCCCAGTCCGTTGATAATTACCAGATCCGCGTTATTGAGCTTCAGCATGTCGCCCGGCGCGAGCTGGTAGTTGTGGATGTCGCCGGAGCCGAGAAGCATCTCCACTATAACGCCCTCAGTATTATCCACTACGTTTTCAGTAATGAGATAAACCGGTAGAAAGCTAGCCACTACGATGAGTTCATCAAGCTTTTCCTCGCTGCAGGAGAGGATAAGGAATCCAAGGGTGATGAGGATGGTCGGCCGTTTCATAATCCCCGTACTCGAACGTTCGGACGGCTCTTCGGTGAACAACCCGGGCAGAGGCCGCTCAGGTTAAGTTCGATCTCGTTTACGACGTAGTGGTCCGGTAGACGGGGGGTCGGCACCGGCACCGTTTCGAGGCAGGTGGTGATCCCGCACGCGTCGCAGGTGAAGTGGGCGTGCGAGTGCTCCGAAGCGCCGTAACGCGTTGCGCCGCCTGTGGTTATCCTACATAGAAGACCAGCTTCGGTGAGGTCGTTCAGCACCCGGTAGAGGGTGACCCGGTCGAGCCTCGGATCCAATCTATCCTCGATCTCGGAGTGGCTCAAGGGACGCTTGCTCTCGAGGATGACGCCGAGGGTCCTCACGCGCGGATCGGTGCAGCGTAAGCCGCAATTGGTTAAGTTCGTCCTGACGGCTTCCGCCTCCACCGTACCTCCTCTTGTTCGAACATCCTTGAATATTAACGCAACTCAGTTGCAAATGCAAGCGTGTTGGCTATTGAGGTCGCTTTCGGTTGACAACGGGGGGTCCCGCCGGTAGGATTAGCCCGCAATTGTGGACCCCGGCGTGCCTGTAGCGTGAGCGGTACGCCCTTTCGTACCCATCCCTACTGGAAGTCCAGTTATGCCCAACCCGTTCATTCGTCTTAAGGAGTGGTTCAGCGGCCTGTCCCCGGCCAGGAAATGGATCTACCCTTCGGTTGCCGTGCTCGTGCTGGGGGGGATAACGGTCGGGCTGGTCCTTCTCCTCTCCGCCCCCACCGAGGCGGGCCGTCTGGTGCCCGAGGGGATAGAGATAGTCGAGGTCAAGCTCCCCTCTCCCGTGCGGATCACCAGCGGGGAGGGGAACGACTACTCGCCAACGGTCTCGCCGGACGGATCCCTCGTTGTCTTCGCCTCCGACCGGAGCGGCAACCTCGACCTTTACGCCGTTCCGGCCGCCGGTGGGGAACTACAGCAGCTCACCCACTCAACCGCCGACGAGAAGAACCCCCACTACTCTCCCGACGGCTCCTCCCTGGCCTACACCTCCGAGGCCGAGGGCGATTTCGACGTGTGGGTTATGGATGCGCGGGGCGGGGGTGAGCTGCGGCTGACCCAGCACGAGGGTGACGAGGCGGAACCCCGCTGGAGCCCGATCCAGTTCCAGAGCGACACCCTGTACTATCGCGTCCTCTACTCCTCCGAGGAGGGGGTTTTCACCGTACGGGAGGACGGCTCGGATAGGCAATCGGTGAACCTCCCCGCCGAGGAGGTGTCCCACCTCCGCTGGACGCCCCACGGTCTCGGCGTACTGGGTCAGGCGCAGACCGACGAAGGGACCGCCGTAGTGGCCACCGGGTTGGAGGGGGTCTTCCCCACCCAGGGGGTTTACGGACACCGGCCGGTGCTGGCGCCCAACATGACGGGGTTACTCTTCATCGGCAGCCTGAGCGGTAAGCACCGGATCTACTACTACGAGCCGTCCCGGGAGCGGCTCCTCAAGCTCACCCCCCTCGTCGAGCCGGGTCAACTGGAATGGGCTCCCGACGGCTCCGGTTTCTACTACACCGATCTGGTTGACGGCCACAGCAAGGTCCTCTACCAGCCGCTGCCGCTGGCGCTCTCCGATGTGGCCAATCTGTGGCAGTACGACCTGCGTCCCGGACAGCTCGACGCCCTGGAGCGGAGTCTTCTGATCTACGGTGATCAGCGCTGGCCCCTCTTCGACCAGCCGTACATAGATGAATACCCCGGCGACGCCATCTATGCCGCCTCCTACACCCGCCCGACCTACATCACCGCCGACGCCGTTTTGGAGCTGACCGACTACTATCTCGATTTCCTCCTTCTTGCCTTGGAAGAGGATACGGCGCGGCTGGAGCTCGTTAACTTCTACTTCGCCCTTCTCGCCCGGCTGCGCGAGGAGATCCATCAGCTCGAGGAGGCCCGTTCCTACGCCCTGGCCAATCCCGAATCGGTTCTGGTGGCCCAGCTCGGCGGCGTGGAGGCCTACGACGCGCTGATAGACCATCTCCGCTTCCTCGCCTCCTACGTCGAGGTGGGTGGGGAGCTTTTGATCCCGGCCAACGTGCTGCGAGCCGAGATCACCAACCCCGAGGCCTTTCAGGCCGCCACCACCATCCGCGACGGTGTGGGGCTCGCCCCGGTCGTCAGCCGGGAGGGGAACGATTACCCCGCAGAACTTTTTCAGCCGCCGGTCTGGGTCCAACGGCAAAGCGAGACGGCCGCCGGTTTCTACCGCGGCTACCACTGGGCCAGCCGGGTCAAGTTCCGCTTGAACGATCGGGACCAAGCGCTTGAGGCGCTGATCCTTACCCACCTCCTGAGCTCCGGTGAGCTGCGAGAGAGCTGGGATCGCCTCGACCGCCTCTTCTGTTTCCACTTCGGGGTGGCCGACGACTTCGACCTAGACACCCTGGACAACCTGATGCGCGAGTCCTACGGCGCCGACGTCACCCTGGCGGAGTTGGCCGATCCGGAAAGCCTTGACCGCTTTATTATGGCCGCGAACAAGCTCCAGCTTGAAATTATCCAAAAGAACCCTGAGCAGACCGGTGACGAGTTGACCTTCGCCCTCTTTGCCGAACGGGGGTGGCCGCTGGAGACCTACCTGGAGTCCCTGCGCAGTCCCAACGTGGGAACGGGCGGAACCAGACGGGTCAGCTCGGGCTTCCTCGACATCGCCGCGGCCAACGGGAGCAAGGCGGCCTGGAGCCAACTTCTTGAGGTTCAGGGTGAGGGCGGTTATTCGGGCTTCGAGGAGGCGCTGAGCGGGGTCAAGGCCGATCTGCGGCGCCACGACGAGGGACTGTTCTACGGCTGGATGCGCGCCCTGCGGCCCTTTCTCGCCACGCCGGCCCTCGAAGAGGTCGTAGAGAACGAGGGGATCAAGCCGGATACAGTACCGCACATCGGGGCTCTGCGCGCCGCCTACGCCTTCTGTGGCGCCCTCTTAGCCCTGGACGCGGAGCCGGGAAAATTCGAGAGCGAACCGGCGGCCCCCTTCACGGCCGAGGTTTCCGGTGAGGCGCCCGCGCTGCCCCTGCCCTACGTCTACGTGGAGCCCTCGCCGGAACTCTTCGAGCGCCTGGCGGGGCTCGTCAAAGAGCAGCACGATCTCCTGCGTGGCGTGGGGCTCTTCCCCGAGTTCGTCCCCCTGGCCGGGAGCGAGGCTCTGGCGGCAACCCAGGCGGCGGAGCTGGCCCGCACCCGGGACGAGCTGACGGCGGAGGAGCTGATTGGGGAAACACCCGTTCCCGAGGGGCTTTTTGTGCTGAGCGGAATACGGGTGGAGGATGTTTACCTCGAGTTCTACGGACTACTCACCCGCCTGGGAACCATCGCCCGGCAGCAGGTTTCCGGTGTGCCGCTCACCTCCGATGACCACTACTACCTGCTCCGCTTCGGTCATCTGATGCGCGAGCTCACCCGTGATCTCTTCCGTCAGGGCTCGACGGGTTACGCCCCGGGAACCAACTGTGCCCGGGTCGGCAACTACGGGACCGCCGACGGTTATCTGACGCTGGGTCTGGGCGAGGCCGAGGAGCTTCTGCGGATCGTGCCCCATCCGGCGGGGGGTCGGGTACTGGTGGTCGGAGCCGCCTACGGATATTACGAGATGCAGCGCCAGTCTCCCATGTCCCGCCCCGATTGGCTCGTCCAGATCAGGGCCGACGTGCCGCCGATCCGCCCCGGATGGACCGCCTCCTTCGCCCAAGAATTCGAAGCTGAACGGCCCGAGCCAAAGGGGTAGACCATGCGATCCTGGATCGTTTTCCTCCTCATCCTCACCGCCCCGGCTCTGGCTCAAGACGAGGAGCTGGCCTATCTGACCCAGGAGCTGGGCTGGGCGGAGAGCGTGCCTGAACGGCTGGAGACCCTGGCGCAGATCCATGATCTTCTCCAGGGGATGGAGACCGAGATCGCCGTTCCCAGCGGGCTGTACGGCGCCGTGGTAGTTGAGGCGACCGATCCCGATGTCGCCCTCAGGCGGCTGGCCACCACAATCCTCGGCCTCACCGGTGATGAACGGTGTGTCGCCTTCTTCAGAAACAACGCCCGGGACGAGGTGGACTACGAGGTCAGGCGGAGGATCATCGGGGCGTTGGGCCGTTTTAGCGGGGTGGAGCCCGCCCTCGCGATCAATTATCTGACCTTTTCTTCTTGGAAGAGCCACGATTATAGATTGCGCGAACTGGCTTTATCCTCTTGGCTGTCTACCGGAGGCGATCTGGATGACCTGGCTCTTACAGCAACGAACATCCTACATGATGACCCTTACCCAACGGTCAGATTAGCCGCCGCAGAGGTTTTACAGAATATTGAAGACATCCGGGGCTCGAATTCGTTCTTCAACAGCACCTTCGAGGCGTATCTGAATGAAAGTGATCTCGATGTAAAGGGCGCCCTCCTTACCGCATTGGGATTTATCGGGCTTCCCGACGCGCTTCCCATCATAACCGAAGCCTTGGAGCAACCGAGTCTTTTCCACGCCGCTCTCGCGGGGCTCGGCTACATCAACTCCAGGGAAAGCCGGAAACTGCTACGTGAGGCCTTCTGGAGCGGTGAGGCGACCAACGAGGACCGGCTCTTCGTCGTCCGGTCCCTCGGGCGGCTGCGCGACGACGGGATAATCGAGCTGGCGGAATGGCTTCTGGAGAACGATCCGACCGGCGACGAGACAGAGGTTTTGGAGGCCCTCGCCCTTCACCCCGCCCCCGGGGGGATCGGCTTGATGGAGGACCTGCTCCAGCGGGATCCTCCACCGCCTGTTGACCAGTTGGTGGCCGCCTGTGGGCTTTTGGGGAAGATGGCCGCCGCGGCCACCGCTGCGGAGGACTGGCGTAGGTACGAGGACGCGGTCCAGGCGTTGCAGGAGGTTTACGAGAGGGACTTTACCGGTGATGCTTACGACGCGGCGACCGCGGCCCTCGTAAAAATCGTGGAAAACGCCGCCCAACTGGAACCCCCGGTTCGTCGGTTCAGGGGGATCAAGTACGCCGACGCCCTGGCGGCGCTGGGGAATCTCTACGCCACGGTGGGCGACGCGGGAACGGCGGGGGAGCTCCTGGACTACCTGGGTGAGGAACCGCCCCCGGCCAAGACCCTGGCCGTCATTGATGTGCTCGGGAGATTGGGTTACGCAGGCGCGGTTCCCCTCCTCTCCATCTACGCCCGGGAGACCCGGCCGGGCACCATCGAAACCTCGGTGGCGGCTCTGCGCGCCCTGGGTCGGATCGGCGACCGCAACGCCGCCCCGGTCTTCGCCGAGGTGCTGGAAGACACCGGCGCCGTGCCGGCCAGGCTGGCCGCCGCCGCCGAGGCCGCCGTGGACGCCGGTGATCCCAGCCTGGTGTATCCGCTGATGGAGCTCCTGGAACGCGGGGACGATTGGGGGACGCGGGCCGCAGCCGCCCGGGCCATCGGCGCCCTGGGGAGCAAAGATGCGCTTCCCACCATGGGCCGGGCCATGACCTCGGACCCGAGCAAGACGGTCCGCGGTGAGTCCTTTTTGGCCTACTGCCGCCTGACCGACGAGGACGGTCTACCGATCCTTTTCACCTACCTGGCCGGCCACGACATCGGTCTGGGCGACGAGGCGCTTGGAGCGCTGCGTGATCTCTTCAACCGGCTCGGCGGGGATACGGTGGAGGAGCTTCTGACCCACCCGGAGCCCGAGGCGCGGCGCCTGATCGTCTGGTACCTGGCGAAACGCGCGGAGCCCGGCGACCGGGAGCTGGTCGAGGGGGTTCTGGGCGATCCCAACCTTCTGGTCAACGTGGCCGCCGCCGAGGGGCTCGGTCTGTTGGGCGATCCCGCCTCCGCGCCCGTCCTTCTGGCCGCCTTCAAAGAAACCTTCGATACCTATTACGCCTCTGGAAAGGACCTGAGCTTCAACGAACGCAACGTGAATCTGTTGCGCCGGACCATCGAGGACGCCTTCCACGCCCTCGGCGTTGATCCGACTTCGGTAACTCCCGGCACCGTCACCCACCCCGACAATTTTAACGAGGTAGAAGAGGCCGCGCCGGAGCGGATGATCGTCGTCGTTGGCGCCCTTCGGCTACGCGACGCCCCCTCGACCGCCACCGGGGCCAAGATCGGCCTTTTGTCCGAGGGACAGGTGGTGGAGGTGTTCGAGGTATCCGAGAACTGGGCCCGGGTCCGGACGGCGGACGACGAGATCGGCTGGGCCTGCATCGAGCTCGAGGGCGAGACATTCATGACGCCCACCGACGAGCCCTTGATACCGGAGCCGGAAGACGTAGAGTAGAGTTTACAATTGCAAAAAAAAAGTCGGGCCGGAGGGTCCGTCTTTTTGAGACCTCTGAAAAAGTCAGTTCGAGTTGTCTGAGTAACTCCTTCAGAAAAACCGATAAAAAATGTGCTATAGAGAGTGGAGTGTTGCCAATCCAAGCTAAGACAAGGGGCGCCCGTCCCCTTGAGGTTCCCGGCAAGGGGTTAAAACCCCTTGTCTCAATGGTTGATTTGTAAGGTGGATTGCACTTTTACAGAGGCCTTTTTTTTACAAACCGAGACCTTTGAAAAATTACTTTTTTAACCCCTCACCCTAACCCGTGGGCGACTGCTCCTCCCCCTAAAGGGGCGAGGGGATGAGAGGAAGATCGGCTCACTTACTCCCTCTCCCTTTGGGAGAGGGCCGGGGTGAGGGACGAATTATTGAAGGTCGTATCAGCCTTACGCCCGGCCCTCGTCCTGGTAGTACCGTTTCCACCAGCGCTTGAACTCGCCAGACTTGATTTTTTTCCACCAGCCCTCATTCGCCCTGTACCACTCCACCGTTTCCCGCAGCCCTTCGGCAAAGTCATGTTCCGGCCACCAGCCCAAGGCCGCGAGCTTGTCCGAGTCGAGGGCGTAGCGGTAGTCGTGTCCGGGCCGGTCGGGGACGTGTTCGAGGAGTTTTTTATCGGCCCCGACGGCGTCCAGGATCGCCCCGCCCATCTCCAAGGTGTTCAGTAGGTTCCCCCCGCCGACGTTGTACGCCTCGCCGTTTTCGCCCTTTTCGATCAAGAGCAGGATCGCCCGGCAGTGGTCACGGACGTGGATCCAGTCGCGGACCGCCTCGCCGGTGCCGTACACCGGGCAGGGCTTGCCTTCGAGGGCGTTGGTGATGAAGAGGGGGACCAGTTTTTCGGGGTACTGGCGCGGGCCGTAGTTGTTACTGGACCGGCTGATGACCACCGGCACGCCGTGGGTGGCCCAGTAGGAGTAGGCCAGGCGGTCGGCGGCGGCCTTCGATGCCGAGTAGGGGTTGCGCGGCATGAGCGGGTCGGTCTCTTTGCTGAAACCCTCGAGTACCTCGCCGTAGATCTCGTCGGTGGATATCTGGACGAAGCGCTCGACGCCGAGTTCCTTGGCCGCTTCCAGGAGAACGTAGGCGCCGAAGACGTCGGTTCGGATAAAGTCGTCGGCGTCCACGATGGAGCGGTCCACGTGTGTCTCGGCGGCGAAGTTGACCACGACGTCGCAGCCTTGCATCGCCGGGCGCACGTCGGCTGGCTCGGCCACGTCGCCCTTGATGAAGGTTATCTCGTCCTTGACCGTGTCGAGGTTGGCCGGGTTGCCGGCGTAGGTGAGCTTGTCGAGGATGGTCAGGTCCCAGTCGGGCCGCTCCCGCCGGAGGAGGTGGACGAAGTTAGAGCCGATGAACCCCGCCCCGCCGGTAATGAGGAGCTTCATACAAACGACCTAATGAATGTTAGAGGTCTTTTAGCGGTCATTTTGCCTATTTCGGCGGGGATGGGTATATGCGCCCGAAGGGAAATCCCCGCCCTACGGTGGCGAATTGTAGGTTTTTCGTGTAGGGCGGGGTTTCCTAACCCCGCCGCCTTTTCAGCAGATATGGTAATCTCCATACTGCCGATGAACCCGGCCCCGCCGGTGACAAGAATGCGCAAGCTAACACTCCTGTGTCTTGCTATTATATATTCTGTTTAACTTGTCTAAAGAGGACTTTAAAGATGAAATAATTTGTTTCAAATCATTTGGTTGTAAATAATCAAGCATAACAGTAAAATCCATTTTTACTTTATTTTGATAATATCTTTTTTGTTTTTTCCTCTCAGCTACAATTTCTTTTTGTGACAGGGATGCGAAATGTCTTATATACATTATTATAAATATGATAGTATCATTCATATAATTATTTAAAGGTTCGAATATAAATTTATATTTATTTTCTACTTCTTTTACATCTTGCATAATATTTAATAAAAACGATTGTATTTCCTGTATAATAAATAGAAGAATATCCTGTGATATTTTAAAATGTAAATATAAAAAGCGAACGTTAATTATAGAATTAATAATACCTCGGTAGCATAAGCGACATTGTTTTAAATAGTTAATAAAATCTATTACGTTTTTAAAGCCGGTACAATATTCAAAAGTATTATCCGTAAATTCATCCTTCACTAGGATCATTTGTTTAGATAATTCTTGTATTGAGAAATTAACTTGTTCCCAGTAAGCGTTTCCTCTATCTTTAATATATTTAAATATAATAAATATTAATGTTACTGCTGTGCAAATAGATCCAATTGCTGTAACAATTGTCCAGAAGTTATCGTGTGAGAAGTTACTGATTATAAAAATCATATGCTTGTAATGTTGTATAATTTAGGTAAATTTAGTTCTTACTCGTTGAGATGTTCTTCAATGATAATCCGCCGCTACAGAGCTGACGACCTGCCCGCGTGGGTGGAGCTGACGAACCTGGATAACTGCGACGGCGAAGCCGCAAACCCGCTCCCCGCTGGATTATATCACGGTTGTGCGGTGTAAAATAGCAGGCTCGCCCCACAGGACCGCTATCAAGGAACAAAGCCCCTACAGGAAGGTCAGGTTGAAGGTCAGGGTTGCCGTCCCGACGGACGATTCCACCACCTCGATCCAGATCTCCTCACCGGGCTGCATCCAGTAGTGGAAGGTCTCGTCATCCACCAAGGGCTCGTCGTACATGGTCTCCAGTGAGGTCAGCCACTCGTCGTAACGGTCCTTCCCATCCCAGGCGTCGTCCCAGAGCTCGGTGTAGGTTACTTCTTTGAGATATGTCTCGTCGAGCCACACGAGTTTCAGGGTCTGGTTTCCCCGCTCGGCACGGAGGCTGAGGTTATCCTCGGCGGCCTCTGTCACCCAGCCTTCGACGCGCAGAAGCGAGCCGATCTCCTCCAGTATGGTTTCGTTGGCCATACCGAGGCCGAGGGGGTAGAGCGGCATCTCCTCTTCAGCGGCGAAAAGGGAGACGATCACGATCAGCGGCAAGAGCCTCTTCACCTTATCCCCCATCCTTTAAAGAAAACTTTGGGTGAACGTAATGAGCATCGCCGGTTGGTCGCCGTGACCAAAGTTGAAGGTTCCGGTATCCGTCTCGACATCGTAGCCGGCCTTCATCCAGCAGTGGCGACCGTCCTCCGTCTCCACCGGGTCACCGAACTCTAAGCTGAGCCCCTCGAACCACTTGGCGTAATGCTTCTCCAGGACTTCCTCGTCGTCCCATTGTTCGGCGTAGCGGATGGATACGAGCCGGCCGCAGAGGAAGAAGTCGCTTGAAAGTCGACCCGGAAGACCGTATAGCGTACGGGAGCAGGTAAACCGGGCGATCAATCCTCTCTGCTTCTGATGATGACCTCGTCTTCGGTGTGAAAGAAGTATTTGCTCTCGGGAAAGATGTTGATCATCATGGTGGGGGAGGTGTTTTCTCTGGCGATGAAGGTTCGATCGTATATTTTTATCTCGTAGCCTCCCACGGACCAGGATGGGTAACCGTCATCCCCCTCTTCCGGAGTTCCGTAAAAGATTTTCAGCCACTCCGACCAGGTCGCGTACGCGCTGTTGAGCCCCCCGATGGACGACCAATGTTCGAGAAAGTTCAGGTGGTAAAGCCTGCCGTATACGTTGAACTCGTAGATGAGCACGCGGTTGTCCATCTCACCGCGGACGCGGAATATGGGATCGAAGTCAACGTTGTACCACTCCGCGCTCGTCTCCCAGCCGTTCTCCTCCAGGGCGGCCTGGACGTCGAGCTGATTGTCTCCGATCAAAAGGCCGTCGAGGAAGGGATCGGGCAACCGCTCGGCCTCCTCGGCGAGAGCCGCCACAAACAGAAGACAGGACAGTAGGGCTAATGATCTCCAGATACGCATAGTTCAACCTTCTCTCGTGGGCCGCGAGGGGATGATAATCCCGCGGGGATACTGCACATAGCTCTCGGTGTCGGCGCCGGTCCAGTAACAGCCGAAGACCGGGCCCGTTCCGCTCCTGAGCCCCGGTCCCAGAAGCTCCTCAAATCCGTCGCAGAGTCGCCTGTATTCTTCTTCGAGATGGGCGACGGTATCGGCGGAGCCACCCTTGGCCGTGAAGCTGTAGGAGAGGTGGACCACCCGCCCCGCCTCGTAGTTCGAGAGAAAGACGGTTATCATCTCGTCGCCGAACTCGGTGTGGCGGAAGCCGGTGGGCTCCTCCAGGAGGCTGGCGGCTATGATCCACCTCTGGGCGTCTACCGCCCTCGCCACCTTATCGTAGGAGGTGTCGAAGGGATTGATTCCGAGAATCGGTTCCTGGGGCGTTGACTCTGACATAACGACCACCGGCAGGACTAGGGTGAGGAGAAACACGAGGGGTAAGAATTTCAAATCGTTCCTCCGCTGCTCAGGGCACGAGGACGACGATCTCCAGATGGGGGCCGCTTTCCGGGTCGGTGAAGGGGTCGGTCGGCATCCAGGCCCCGTTGGCCAGGACAAGGGCCGGCAGGAGAAGGGGAATTATGGTTCTCATCACTCCCGCCTGGCAGCGGTGCAAGCCTCACGCCTACTAGATGGACGGTTCAGGGGAGGGGACCGCCATCCACAGGTTTTGACGACCACCGCCTAGTCCCAACTGATAGAGACTATCAGCCCGGCATCCTCGGTATACAGCCGGATCGAGTACGCGTGGGGGATTATCCAGAGCTGGTAACCGTCAACGCTTACCGCCGATGGTGTGCCCCAGGTGTTGCTCAGGCGCTCCCGCCAGGTGTCCAGCTCATCTTCCACGGTAGCCGAATCCGCCTCGAGGGAGTACTCGGCGAATGACGGTTCGCCCGCGGCGGTGAAACGGTACTCGAGCCTCTCGTTGCCGCGGACGCCGATGATCAGGTCGTCGGACGATTCCTGTAAGCCGTACCCCGCGCCTTTCATGACCTCTACCACTACGTCGGCGTCAGCGCCGAACTCAATCCCTTCAAGGAATGGGTCCGACGGTTCGACGCCGGTTGCGTAAGCGGCGACGGCTATTAGCAGTAACGGGAGTGCCTTCATGACAAGCTCCTTTTTTCGTATGGCGAGACGTTTGAACAGGTACTGTTTTCGACCCCGAAACACACTTACCCATTCTTGGGTCAAGGGGTTGAAACCCCTTTTCTATCATGTGGTTGTGGACCTGTAGCCCCCGTGAGGTCGGGCGAATAAATCTGCCATAAGGGCATTTTTCAAAGGTCTCATGGCTTAAAATGATGACACCGTAGGTTCGTCAGTCGTTTTCCGGCTCGCGCAGGGGAACGAGGTTGACCGAGACGGTCAGGCGGGTGTCCCACATCGGTTCCAAGAGGAGTTCGATCCGGCTTGAGTCCCGCTCGGGCCAGGTATGGCTCCACCCGGCTTCGGAGGTTTCGGTTACACCCGGCCCGATGAGGTAATCGAAAGCCTCAACCAATCTGTTGAATTCCTCCTTCCAGCGCTCGACGTCCGCCCCGTACTCAAGCCAAGGGATATAGGTGTATTCCACTGTAACGATGTCTTGGTGGAGTTCGGTGGCCGTTGAACCGCCTGGACTAAATCTGAGCGTCAGATGCTCTTCACCGTTTTTCGCCGTTCGCTCTGCGGTCACGCACAACTCCGCGTCCTCTGTAACCCGCCAGTCCTGCGCCAACAGGCTTTCGGTTACCTGCTCGGTATTCGTGGCGACCACAGGGGTGTTCAAGAAAGGCTCGACGTAGTCCAAAATACTCGCGTCGGCCAGGCAGAGGACTGGCAGGATCAGGAAAAGGATACCGGCTCTATTCATCATAGACCGCCTTGATGGGTGTCAAATTAGGAAATTATAGTCCAACCGGGGTCGGGCTTCAAATCGGTTAGGCATTTACAGGCCAGATTTTTATTCCGCAAGTAATTCCTCCAAGGCGTGTCGTATACCTGGTGCGTCCAGGCCCAGCTCGGCGCGCAGCTCCGCCTGGGTGCCGTGGGTGATGAAGCGGTCCGGGATGCCCAGGCGGCGAACCTTTATCTCACCCGCATCCAGCAGCCCCCGGTCGGTTAAGAGTTCCACCACCGCCGATCCGAAGCCGCCTTGCAGCGTGTTCTCCTCCACGGTTAGGACGCGGCCCGTTTTTTTCGCCCATTCCACGATCAGCTCTTCGTCCAGCGGTTTGAGCCAACGGGCGTTGATTACCGCGATTTCCTTCCCCTGCTTACTCAGCTCTTCCGCCGCCTCCAGCGAGGGGGTCACGGTGCTGCCGATGGCCACGATGACTGCGTTGGGGCCCTCCCGGCGGAGCTCCCCTTTCCCGATGGGAATCTCGTGGAGCGGTTTCGTGTGGTCAACGCCGGACCCCTTTCCCCGGGGGTAGCGAACGGCGAAGGGACCGTCGTGTTTGTAACCGGTGTAGAGGAGATGCCGCAGCTCGTCCTCGTCTGCCGGCGCGCAGACGATCAGGTTGGGGGCGCTGCGCAGGTAGGTGAGATCGAGGGTTCCGTGGTGGGTCGGTCCGTCGGCGCCCACCAACCCACCCCGGTCAATGGCGAAGAGCACCGGCAGCTCCATCAGGCAGATGTCAATGACCAACTGGTCGTAGGCCCGCTGGAGGAAGGTGGAGTAGACGGCCACCACCGGCTTCATCCCCGTGATGGCCAGCCCCCCGGCCAGGCTCACCGCGTGCTGCTCGGCGATCCCCACGTCAATGAACTGATCCGGCAGGGCGTCGGCCAGGATAGAAAGACCCGTGCCGTCGGGCATGGCGGCGGTGATCCCGACGACCTTGGGATCCCTGGCCGCCAGTTCGGTGACGGTGCAGCCGAAGATTTCCGTGTAGGTAGGCACCGGCCCGCTCACCTGACAAACGCCGGTCTTCAGGTCGAACCTGCCCAGACCGTGGAACCTGGTGGCGTCGTTTTCCGCCGGCTCGTAGCCCTTCCCCTTCTTGGTGATCACGTGGAGAAAAACCGGTTGCTTCAGGTCCCGCACGGTCTTCAAGGTTCCGATCAGCTTGGGCAGGTCGTGGCCGTCAATGGGACCGAAGTATAAAAAGCCCATCTCCTCGAAGATCATCCCGGGCGTAACTATGTTCTTCAGCCCTTCCTCGATCTTGCGCGCCAGGGAGAAGATGCCCATGCCGATGCCGGGGATCTTCTTCACGATCTGCTGGACCTGCTTGCGCAAGGAGAGGTAGCTCCGGGTGGTGATCATCCGGTTGAGGTAATTCGACAGGGCACCCACGCTCTTGGAGATGCTCATCCGGTTGTCGTTTAAGACAACCAGGAAGGGCATCTCGCAACGTCCGGCGTGGTTGAGGGCCTCGAAGGCCATACCGCCGGTCAGGGAGCCGTCGCCCACCACGGCGCAGACGCGATGATCCTCCTGCC
>DAOVLG010000026.1 GCA_030631385.1 Candidatus Coatesiibacteriota bacterium
AACGGTGGATGTGACGACGGGGACGGTTTGCCCTTCGTCGGTGGTTTTACAGGGGCTGTTGACGATACCGGTCGGCCAGCCGCGCCGGGCCCGGCGTTCGATCCAGTCGCCGGCGGTCAGCCCTCCGGTGAGTAGCTCCTCCCAGAATTTTCCCGGCTCCTCGGGCCGGGGGTTTTCCAAACGAACCAGGGCGCCGTTCTCCCGGAGGCCGCTCAGGACCGGCAGCCTGCCGTCGCTTAAGAGGCGTTCCACCGTCTCGGAGTCCAGGTTGTCCAGGGCGAGGATGAGAATACGCGGCGGTTGCACCTCGAGCCGCTCGCCGGCTGCGCCCAGCGGCAGGACCGAGGTCAGGCGAAGCTCCTCCACCCCGAGGGCCAGCTCGGCTAAAAACGGCTCGATCTCCTCCAGGACGCGCCGGGTCAGCTCCGGGCGGAGGGCGCCGTAGATCTCGGAAAAGAGACGGTCGCCGCCGAGCCGCGCGAGGGCGGATTCGATGCACAACCCGGGCAGAAGACGGTCCCAGCCCGGCGGATCCGGCGGCTTTTGGGGGGGGAGCCGTTCCGGGTCCAGGGTGCGCCGGGCGGACCACTCGATAAAGAGGGGCACCCCGTCGGCGGAGACGAGGAGGGCCTTGCCGTGGATCATTTCATTCAACCGGTAGTACTCGATCTCCCGGCCGGGGAGCTCGACCAACCAGCCCTCGTGAACCAGCCTCGGGTCCTCCCCGGTAATAATCAGCGCCACTTCGCCCGGCGACAGCGGCCGCGCCACGGCGATAAGAACCACCAGGCCGGTAATGACCCCGAAGAGCACGACGCCGATTATCCTCACCCGATCAATCATGGTTCGATCCCCTCCCCCCATTCTACGAAAGTGAGCGACACTTTACATCGGTGGGTGTGCCCCTTCGGGGTTGAAATCTGAATATTTATAGGGTATAGTTGTAATGTCGGCAGAAAGTTCCCATTAAAGTCTGAGGTTGCCCTATGAAAAAGACGAGTTTGTACCTGACCGGTTTGACCTGCGACAACTGCGTCCGGACGGTCGTAAACGCTCTGTTGAAGATAGAGGGGGTGGATTCCGCCGAGGTGAGCAACGACTACGAGTGGGCGACCGTCATCTACGACCCGGATTTGACCAAACCCGATGAGATGGCCAAGGCCATCGAGGCCACGGGGTACGGGGCCGAGGTGTAGGCGGTCCCGGCTTATAAAAAGAGGAGGCCCCTTTTCACCCCTTTAAATCCATTATTTCGGCTGATTTTATCCATAATAAATCCGGGATGAGCTGTTTGTTAAGGACTGGCAACGGTGTGCATTTTTTGTAGCTGCGTCTGTCAGGGGTATGTTTTCCCGCCACGATGTAGAGTCGCCCTTCCACGGGCGAGGGCGTGATTAAATCGGCGGCGGGGCGTAGAAGCCCCGCGCTACATTACCCCTCTCCCCAAAGGGGCGGGGGGACGAAGGCCGCCCCTACGTTGAAACAAGGGGTTAAAACCCCTTGTCTTTATTGTATGAGTACCGCTCGCGGGGTGGTCATCGAATTGGATAAACCTTTCTTCGTGTGGCCGGGGTCCAGCGCCCAGCGCTGGTGCGGAGGGGAAGGCGCTCCTTCTAAACGAGCCAAACGTGCTAAACTGCCTCCAGGAAACACGCCTTCGTTAGTCCGAAACAGGCAGGTGATCCCATAAATCCGACCCCGCCCGTCGAGGGAGAGCCGTGTCAACGAACGCCGACGATCACGCTTCCAGGCTGCTGATCGAGCTGACCGGGATGCACTGCGCCAACTGCGCCGGGAGCATCTCCCGGGAGCTGGATCGGACGAAAGGGGTCCTCGAGGCCCTGGTGAACTTCGGCACCGAGACGGCGAACATCCGTTACGATCCCGCGGCGGTCTCACCGGAGGGGCTGATCGAGGCGGTGAAGAGGGCCGGTTACGGCGTCCGGCTTCCCTCCTATTCGTCGAAGGCCGGGGATGAGGCGGCGGATTCGGAGGAGAAACGCCGGGAGCGGTGGCAGCTCGCCCGGGTGCTCCTCGGGGTGGCTCTCTGTCTGCCCCTTCTGGTGGGTATATTCTGGGAGCCGCTGCACGTCCCCTGGCTGATGCTCGTCCTCTCGACGGTGGTGGTGGCCTTCGTCGGCTGGCCCTTCTTCCGGGGCCTGGTGCGGGAGCTGGGGCACGGCTCGCCGGGGATGGACACCCTGGTCGCCCTCGGCGCGGGCACGGCCTTCCTCTTCGGGGCCATCCGCTACCTGGGCGGTTGGCCGGGGCCCTACTACCTCGATGCGCCGGCCATGATCGTCACCCTCATCGGGGTGGGCAAGTACCTGGAAGTGCACGCCAAGCGCCGGTCGGGTCGTGCGCTCCGCGAGATACTGGGACTGACGGCGAAGGAAGCCCTCCTCCTCGGCCCCGACGGCTCCACCACCCTGATCCCCTTGGAACGGATCCGGGTCGGCGATCGCCTGCTGGTCCGCGCCGGGGCGAAGGTACCCGCCGACGGAATGATCGAGAAGGGGAACTCCAGCGTGGACGAATCGCTGTTGACCGGTGAGCCGCTTCCGGTGTATAAAACCGTCGGGGATACGGTCGTCGGGGGCACGGTGAACGGCGGAGGCCTGCTGGAGGTGCGCGTCACCGAGGTGGGCGCGGAATCGGTTCTCTCCCGGATAGCCGAGCTGGTGAGACGGGTCCAGGCCTCCAAGGCGCCCTCCCAGCGGTTGGCCGACCGGGTGGCGGGTATCTTCGTCCCGGTGGTTCTCGGCCTGGCGGCGGTGGTCTTCGGGCTCTGGTTCTGGCTCGGGGGCTCGGCGGAGGCCGCGCTGGTCTACGCGGTCAGCGTCCTCGTCGTCGCCTGTCCCTGCGCCCTGGGGCTGGCCACTCCCATGGCGGTCATCGTGGGTACGGGTCTGGCCGCTAAGCGCGGCGTCCTCTTCCGCGACGCGGCGACGCTCGAGAAGGCGGCGTCCATTGACACGGTGGTCTTCGACAAGACCGGCACCCTCACCGTGGGACGTCCCCGGCTCACGGCCGTGAGGACCTTCGGCGTCCCGGGGGATGAAGCGCTGGCGCTGGCGGCGGGTCTGGAGCGAGGCTCCAGCCACCCCTTCGCCGCGGCGGTTCTTACCTCGGCGGAGGAGAAGGGCGTCGCGTCGGTGGACTTCGATGCGGTCGAGGAGCTGGCCGGCGCCGGCCTGCGCGGTGCGTTCGAGAGCGATCGGGTGCTCCTGGGACAGCGGTCCCTGTTGGAAAAATCCGGCGTGGACGTCTCCCCGGGCGACGGGTTCGAGGGTGAGCAGCTTGCGGCGGGGGCCGGTCTCGCCTACCTCGCCTCGGGTGGGAGGCTGATCGCCGTCCTGGCCGTGGCGGACGAGCTGCGCCCCGAGGCCGCGGAGTCCCTTACCAGACTCGAGGCTCTGGGATTGAGAATCGTCCTGGCCACCGGTGATCGCGAGGCCCCGGCCCGGGCGGTGGCGGAGCGGCTCGGCATCGAGGAGGTCCACACCGGAATGGACCCGGCGGGCAAGGCGGACCTGGTCCGGCGGCTCCAGGCCGACGGCGGAAGGGTGGCCATGGTCGGGGACGGGATCAACGACGCCGTGGCGCTGACCGCGGCCGACGTGGGAATCGCCCTCGCCTCGGGCACCGAGGTCGCCGTCGAGAGCGCCGGGGTGACCCTGGTTCACGGGGGCATCGGCGCGGTGGCCCGCTCGCTCAAGTTGGCGAAAAAAACCCGGGGCACCATCAAGGGCAACCTATTCTGGGCCTTCGCCTACAACATCGCCATGCTGCCGGTGGCCGGCCTGGGCCTTCTCTCGCCGGTGCTGGCGGCGGGAGCCATGGCGCTGAGTTCACTCTCCGTCTCGCTGAACGCCCTTTGGTTGAAGAGAAGGGCCCGTTGATTACCCCCGATCGTTACGTTTTTACCCCCTCACCCTGACGCGGGCGAGGGAGAGCACAACGATCAGTCGAACCCTTTCAGAGGTCTCAAAGCAAAAAAATCGCACCGGCGCGGATCAACCCTTTTCACCCCCCCCCCACGAAATTCTGGTGTGAGGTCTCAAGGATGCAAGGGGTAGAAACCCCTCGTCTCACCGCGCTGTCCCTTGACGCGCCGGATTGGGAATCATCGGGTGGTGCGTGCATGGTGACATCGGTATAGGAGCCTTGGGGTAGCGGGCCGGTGTTGCAACGGGCCGTTCGGACGTTTCAGGTTTACGGGTGGCACTTTTTTTGCAGCAAGAAATGGTCGCCGAACCTTGACAACCAGATGACCGATAGGTATATTTCCCACTTCAACTAATTAAACCAAAATAAGATGCGTGATTTACTGAAAAGAGCCCTGGATATCGTTGCTTCGGCGATCGGCCTCATCATCCTCTCCCCGGTGGTGGGCGTGATCGCCGTGGTGATCGCCCTGGATTCACCGGGGTCCGTCCTCTTCCTGCAGGACCGGGTCGGTCGCCGCGGGCGGATCTTCAAGATGTACAAGTTCCGCACCATGGAGGCCGGCGCGTACCGACGGGGTCGGGGGATCACCTCGGCGGGGGACCCCCGGATCACCCGCGTGGGCGTCTTCCTGCGCTCGTGGAAGCTGGACGAGCTGCCCAACCTCTTCAACGTGCTCAAGGGTGAGATGAGCCTGGTCGGCCCCCGGCCCGAGCTGCCCTGCTACGTCTGCGGTTTGAACGGGCGTCAGCGGCGCATCCTCGAGCTCCGACCCGGCATAACAGGCCTGGCCCAGCTCCGCTACATCAACGAGTCCCTGGTGATCACCCCGGATCAGGTGGACCAGGACTACCAATGGTTCCTGGCCCGGAAGATCAACTTTGACCTGGCCTACCTCGCGCGGGCCTGCGCCCTCTACGACATCCGGCTCATCTTCGCCACGATCTGGATGCTTCTCCGCGGTGAATCGGCCAGCCCCAACCTGCCACGCCTACCCCGGCTGGCGGGCTCCCCCGAGATCGCCAGTTAACGAAGGGATAATCACCCGACGCGGACACCTCGCAGCGTTTTTTTAAAATAAATGTAGGGCGGGGTTTCACAACCCGCCCCTACGTTGAAACAAGGGGTTGAAACCCCTTGTCTTTTGTGTATAGAGGGAGCGACCAACGGGAGCGTGTACGCGGCGGTGGCATTCAAAAATTAACAAACTATCATCGCGGGGCTGCGATCCAACGTGCTACGTTGGGTTGGCGCCCGGCGCTGGCGGGGGTCTTTTCGTCAGTCCGATCACCCCGGTCAGGGTGGCGTCCCAGAATGAACTATGGCCCCTTTACAACCTGGGCGAGCCTGTAGTACAATACGCCCCCGTTAGCGATTCAAAGAGGTCAGTCATGTACGCCGTTATCCGCACCGGCGGCAAGCAGCACCGGGTCAGCGAGGGGGAGATCGTCCGCGTTGACCGTCTACAGGGCGAGGTCGGCGAGGAGGTGGTCTTCGACGACGTGCTCTTCGCCTACGACGACGAGGGCTACCGCCACGGCGCGCCGACCCTTTCCGGCGTGAAGGTTATAGGCGAGATCGCCGTCCAGGGACGCGCCCCCAAGGTGAGGGGAATCAAGTTCAAGAAACGGAAGCGCTACAGCCGCATCTTCGGTCACAAGCAGCCCTACACCTGGGTCCGCATCAAGAGCCTGCAGCTCGCCGGCGGGACCGGGAAATAACCCCGGCGAACCTCCCACCGGTTTAAGGTCAATTGACGCCCGCCTCTCCGGGGGCGTTTTGTTTTATCCTCGGTTGGACCTCGACCGGTTGGATGCGCCCGCCGATAACTACCCCTTGCCAAGCGGGTCACGCTCAAGTACCATCGCCGGTGGAATCAACCCGGGAGGCTGACGGATGAATATCGGTTCCTATCTCGGTCCGGAGAACGTGATCCTGACGATGAAGGCCACCGATAAGAAGGGGGCCATCGCCGAGCTGGTGGACAACCTGGTCCAGGCCGGTCGGCTGACCGAGCCGGATGAGCTCATCGAGGCGGTCGTCGCCCGGGAGGAACTCTGCACCACCGGTCTGGAGAACGGGGTCGCCATCCCCCACCCGCGCCACGGTCAGCCCCATCTCATCGAGGGTCTGGCCATCGTTTTCGGGCGGAAGAAGAGGGGGCTCGATTTCGAGAGCATGGACGGAAAGCCGACCAGGCTCCTTTTTCTGTTGTGCGCCGAGAGCGATACGGTTCATCTGCGCTCCCTGGCCCGTCTCTCCCGTCTGCTGAAGGACTCCAATTTCCGCAAGCGCCTGATGGAGGCCGTCGATCCCGAGGGGATCATCGCGGTGGTCGGGGAGGCGGAGGGCGCTCTTGACTAGCGGGTTGAAAGGTGCTTGATCGAAAGCGGGCAAGGGTGGGGACCCTTGCCCGATATACGAAAGAGGGTTCCACCCCGCCCCCGAGGATTGGTTGCTCATGGCGGTAACGGTTCGCGAGCTTTACGAGGACAACAGGACTAAGCTCAACCTCACCCTCGCCACCGACTCCGATGCGCTGGACGGGGAGATCTGCCGGCCCGACATCGAGCGTCCCGGCCTGGCGCTGGCCGGCTACTTCGACGTCTTCCCCGCCAACCGCGTCCTGGTCCTGGGGCACACCGAGAACAGCTACCTGGCCACGGTGGACACCGTTGAGCGTCGGCGGGTCTTCGACCGCCTGACGAGCGAGTGCGGCGTCCCCTGCTTCGTGGTCACCCGGGGGTACGACCCACCGGGGGAACTGCTCGAATGCTGTGCAGTGGCGGGGCCGCCCATCCTCACGACCCCGGAGCACACCCAGCAGGTGATGAACGTCCTGGGGTACTACCTCCAGGAGGTGCTGGCCCCGGTGGAGAAGGTCCACGGCGTCCTGGTGGACATCAACGGGGTGGGGGTGCTGATCCTGGGCGAGGCGGGGATCGGCAAGAGCGAGTGCGCCCTGGACCTGGTCGCCCGGGGGCACCGCCTGGTGGCCGACGACGTGGTCGAGGTCAAGGCCCGCTTCAACTCGGTCCTCATCGGCTCGAGTCCGGGGAGGATCCGGGAGTACATGGAGATCCGGGGGATCGGGATCATCAACGTCCGCCACCTCTTCGGGGTCAACGCGGTGCGCGACCAGAAACGCATCGAGCTGGTGATCCAGATCCACCGGTGGGACGGGACCTACAGCTACGACCGCGTCGGCCTGGATACGGAGTACCGGACCCTTCTTGGCATCAAGATTCCCCAGATCGTCATCCCGGCCATCCCGGGGAAGAATCTTGGGACGATCGTGGAGTTGGCGGCGGCCAGCCACCTGTTGCGCCGGCGCGGCTACAACCCGGCCCGGGAGCTCGACACCCAGCTTCTCCGGGAGATGAACGCCCAGGCCGAAGAGGCCAAAGAGGCCGAGGAGCCGTACGTGGACCCGACCGACGACCTGCGGGACGTGGAGTGAGGTTGGGCCGGTTCAGCCCGTGCGTCGCGATCCTCGCCGCCGGGATGCTTGTCTGGAGAAGGCCGAGCCCTGGCGGGATACGGTGGACGGTTTCCTCAATGCCGTCGGGGAGGGCGACGTCGCCGGAGCGGCGGAATACTGCGTCGGTGATTTTAGCGATCTGGCGCTCTACCTGGAACCGGGCGTGAGACCCGAGTTGACGCGGGTGACGGTGGAGGAAGAGGGGGTATGCCTGGAGGCGAGAACACCGGGGAGGCCGGGGATGGTGCTCTTCGTCGCCGAGGATGAGGGGGATTGGGTGATCTGTGTTGAGGAGAGCCTGGAGGCGAGCCGGGCGGCAGCGCTCAACGCGACCTTCGGCGGGGAGTGAGCCGGTGAACCGGGCGGAGAAGCTGGGGGAGCGGGCCGAGGAGCTGGCGGCCGAGCTGTACGAGCGCAGGGGCTGGACCGTCGTCGCCCGCAACTGGCGGCCCCGCGGCCTGGACCTGCGGGGTGAGCTGGACCTGGTCGCCAGGAAGGGTGACCTTTTGGCCGTGGTCGAGGTGAAGGCCCGACGTCGGGTCGGCCCCGCCGGCGGACCCCGGGAGGCGGTGACCTCGGAGAAGGTCCGCCGCATCGCCCGCCTGGCCGACGCCCTCCTGGTGAGCCTGCCGGAGCTGCGCGGCCTCTACGTGCGCTTCGACGTGGTCAGTATCCTCTGGCCAAAGGGGAAAGAGCCCGAGGTGGAGCTGATCGAGGACGCCTTCCGGCTGTAGGTGGAAATCCGCCCGATTAAAATACATTGACATGGTTCAATAAGATGTCCCGGGTGTGTTGGCAGGCCGACCTAAAGGTCGGCCCCTACGTTGAAGCAAGGGGTTAAAACCCCTTGTCTTAGTGTATCGTGGGAGCGTATACGCAGCGCTATCCTTTCGAATGAGATGCCGTGGAGTCGCGAGACCGGGGTCCAGCGCCCGGCGCTGGCGGCGAGGCTATGTAGGGTCGTCCCTCTGTGGGCCAGCTTAAAAGCTGGACATGGCCTCGCGACGTAAGTTTATTTTAGGGATCGTCACACGTTTATGAACCGGCTTAGAGTATTCTCCTGAGGCGGTTAAGGTAGTTTGTCGTTTCGCTTTCTAAACCTAAAGGACCTCTCTCGGATGAACGGACAGAGATTGCGTTCTATTCCGCTGTTAGGAGCAACCGTATCCGTCGTCTTGTGCGGGCGGGCTCAGGCGTGCGCCGGCGGTGGCACAGTTTTTGCGCAAATGAACCGTGAATAACTCCGCGAAGCTCCACTCCTGCAAAAACCTGTGCCACCGCCTCGGCAATCATGGCGGTGGGATAACATACACCTACGCACTGTGGCCGGTATAGATAGGGCGGTAGCGCAGTTCGTGATTGGTGATTATCCCTTTTTTTATATTTGAACGCATTTGCCGCGTGCGTGGCACTTGTAAAGGAATTGAAGGAGGCCTTCTTCACGTAGCCGGGGTCCAGCGCCCGGCGCTGGCGGCGGAGCTATGTAGGGTCGTCCCTCTGTGGGCGACCGGGCGGGGCGCAGAGGCCCCGCGCTACATCGGGCGACCGCGTGATTGAATCTGCGGCGGGGCGCTGCGGGGATGGTATCCCCGCCCTACACCCCCCCTCACCCTAGCCCTCTCCCCCCAAAGGGGGGCGAGGGGGTTATTCTATAATAGATCGGCCCTTCCACGGATCTACGTACACTCAATCCGCCTCGCCCCGCCACAGCGGCTGCTTGCCTAACTCCCAGGCCCTTCTGGTCCAGTCGCCCGGTGTGGGGTCCTCGGCCAGATAGCGGCGGAAGATGCCCAGCTTGGCGTCTATGTTGTCAATGTGGTGCAGCACCACGGCCTCGCGGGTCTTTGGAAGGGTGGCCGCGCCGAACTCCCGCTCGCCGTGGTGGCTCAGGATCAGGTGCTCCAGCAGCAGCGTGCGCCTCTCGTCCAACTCGGTCTCCCGGGCGGCGTCGCGGACCATCTGCGCCCCGATGACCACGTGGCCCACGAAGCGGCCCTCGTCGGTGTAGTCGTAGGTCGGCCCCCCGTCCAGTTCCTTGAGCTTGCCGACGTCGTGGAGGATCGCCCCGGCGAGTAAGAGATCGGCGTCCAGTTCCGGGTACTTTTCCGCGTAGTACCTGGCGTCCCGGGAGACGAAGAGGGTGTGCTCGAGCCAGCCGCCCCGGTAGGCCTGGTGGACGCTCTGTGCGGCGGGCCAGCGCCGGGCGGTCTCGGCGTTCTCTGCTAAAATTTTTACCACGGTCTCCTGCAGCGCCCCGTGCGTAACCTCCCCGGCCAGGTCTACCAGTTCGTCCCACATGGCCTCGATGTCGTAGGGCGTCACCGGGATCAGGTTATCCTCGTCGAAGCCCAGCTCACGGTCCTCCTCGCACACCGGGCGGATGTCCACCACGGTGAGCTGGAGGCCGTACTTGGGGCTGCGCTCCAGGTTTCCCCGGACGGCGACGTAGACCGTGAGAGGATCGGCGATCCGCTCGAAGGCCGGGTGGTCCGAGAAGAGGACCGCTTCGATGGAGGCGCTCGCATCGGCCAGCTTCAGCGAGAGGTAGGGATCGCCCTTCTTCGTCAGTTTCCGGTAGCGCTCGGCGATGACGAGGAAGCCCCGCCAGGGGAGAGACTCCTCGCCCATCCGCCGGATAGCCTCGGCCAGGGTTTCGAGCTCGATCATCTAGGTCTCCTCGGTTTCTTCGCCGGTCAGGCGCTCCCTCCACTGGGCCAGGAGGTTGAGGGCGGCCAGAGGGGCGATGGTCTCCAGCTTTGTGTCACGCAGCTCCGCCGCCAGCCAGCCGTAGTCGGGTTCGTCGTCGTCGGGCTCGGGGGCGCTTAAAGCCATCTGGGCGGTGGGGGCTCCGACGCGGCCCTTTTCCAGTTCCTTTAAGAGCGCCCTGGCCCGGTGGATGATCCCCCTGGGCAGGCCGGCCAGCCGCGCCACGTGCACGCCGTAGCTGGACTGCGCCGCCCCCTCCTCGACCCGGTGCAGGAAACGGATCTCCCCCGCCCGGTCCAGCACCGCCATCTGCATGTTGAAGGCCCGGGGCAGGACCTCCACCAGGCGGGTGAGCTCGTGGTAATGGGTGGCGAAGATGGTCCGCGCGGCTAGTTTTTCCGAATCGTGGAGGTGCTCGGCCACGGCCCAGGCGATGGCCACCCCGTCGGTGGTGCTGGTTCCCCGGCCCACCTCGTCCAGCAGGAGCAGGCTCTTGGGGGTGGCGCAGTTGACGATGCGGGCGGTCTCGGTCATCTCCACCATGAAGGTCGAGAGCCCCCGGGCGATGTCGTCGGCGGCCCCGACCCGGGTGAACACCGCGTCCACCAGGCCCAGCCGCATGGCCTTGGCCGGGACGAAGGAGCCCATCTGGGCGAGGATAACCGCCAGGCCGACCTGGCGAAGATAGGTTGACTTGCCGGCCATGTTGGGGCCGGTGAGGATCATGATCTGCCTCATCTCGCCGCTCAGCCGGCAGTCGTTCGGCACGAAGGGGCCCTTGCCGTAGCGCTCCACCAGGGGATGGCGCCCGTCGGTGATCTCGAGGTTCCGCCCCTCGTCGAGCTCGGGTCTGCACCAGCCTTGTTGGGCGGCGGTCTCGGCCAGGGAGGCGAGCAGGTCCAGCCGGGCCAGCGCCCCGGCCAGCTCGGCCAGCTCACCGGTCCAGCGGTTCAGCTCCTCCACCAACCGCCGGAAGAGGCGGACCTCCAGACCGGCCAGCTGCTCCCGGCCCGGGGTGACGACCGCCTCCTTCTCCTTGAGCTCCGGGGTGATGTAACGCTCGGCGGCGACCAGGGTCTGCTTGCGCCGGTAGTCCTCGGGCACCAGCTCCGCCTTGGAGCGCGGCACCTCGAGGAAGTAGCCGAAGACCTTGTTGAAGCCGACCTTGAGGGTGGTTATGCCGGTGCGTTTCCGCTCGGTCTCCTGGAGCTCGCGGATCC
>DAOVLG010000251.1 GCA_030631385.1 Candidatus Coatesiibacteriota bacterium
CCTCCTGCCCGCCGGTCCCTCCATCGCCGAGCGGATCATGCTCGAGGTGACCGAGGAGCTCAACCTGGAGTACGAGGCGGCGGGGGACGACCGGCGGCTGGTCATGGGTGAGGATTGGACCTACCTGGGCTTCCGCGCCGGAGGCCACGCCGTCATACTCCAGATCGGCGTGGAGATCCGTAACGTCTATCCCGCCGATTACTACGGAACTCCCCTGAATGAGATCCCGATGATGCTGGAGGTGCACAACTTCAACGACATGGCGGCGGTGATAGACGTGTCGGGCACGCAGTTGCCGGAGATTTGGGTTTCCTTCGCGGGCGGCCCCTACGGCATCACAATCTTAGCCGGCATCACCGCTGTTATGGCCCCCCAGTACTACGCCTACACCCAGACCGGGCAGATGGCGGGTCTTTTGGGCGGCCTGAAGGGTGCCAGCGAGTACGAGAGGCTTATCAACTACGATGGCTCCGCCACCAAGGGCATGAACGCCCAGCAGTGGATTCATATCGTCATCGTGGCTTTTATCTTGATGGGTAACATCGCCTACTTCGTCACCCGCGGGCGGAAGAAACGCGAAAAAAAGTAGAAGGGGTGAGCGTTGAACATCTCCCTTGATATCTGGGTCTGGCTGGCGGCGATCTTCACCCTGTTCATCTACACCTTCCTCTACAAGGATAACCCCTTCTACAAGCTCGCGGAGCACATCATGGTGGGTTTGGGAGCGGGGTACTTCACCGCCATTATCTACCACAACGTGATCATGGAGGACTTCCTGATTCCCTTCGGAATCACGATTAACAAGCTCAGCCTCTCCCCGGCAAAGTTCCAGGCCTACGCCGACGCCGAGGGGATAAGCTCTATGCCGCTGATCCTGGAGGATTTCAGCCCCGTCACGGCCCTCATCCTGCTCCTGATCCCGGTTTTGTTGGGGCTGCTCCTCTTCACCCGCTTCATTCCCAAGATCTCCTGGGTCAGCCGTTTCTCCCTGGCCTTCATCCTGGGCGCCAACTCGGGCATCGCCATCCCCAACTCCCTTCAGGCCCGCGTCATCTCCCAGCTCCGTGGAACCTTCGTCCAGGACCGCGGCGATCTGATCGTGCCGCTATTCTCCATTGACGCCTGGCGGGACTTCTTCGCCGCGCCGGGGATAAGCACCTTCTTCGACGCCATCTCGGGACCGCTCTTCATCATTGGAGCCCTGTGCACCCTCGCGTATTTCTTCTTCTCCTTGGAACACAAAGGCGTCCTGGGTAGTGCCGCCCGGGTCGGTATCTGGTTCCTGATGATCGGGTTCGGCTCCAGCTTCGGTTACACCGTCATGGCCCGCGTATCCCTGTTGATCGGCCGGGTTCACTTCCTCCTCTTTGACTGGTTGGGCCTGCCCAAGTAGGGCTCGCCCGAGGGTGGGCTAAACCGGGTTGGTACGCTTTTCTAGGGGCTTTTCATAGGCTCGGTTAAAACAAAACACAGGGGATTGACTGACGACGTGTAGTCGGGGAAAATCGGTAAGTCCATCGTTTTAGGGGTTGTCGGGAAGACCGGAAGCGCTGACCTGCCGGCATCCGACGGCCTTTTTCCGTAGATAATTGATGGTCCGATGGCCAGACCCACCCTCCTCCAGCGTGTGCTGTCCCTCGATCGCCGCTACGTTTTCCTTCTGGAGGCGGTTGTTGTCATCTTCGCCCTGGTCGGACCGTTTCGGGTCGGTGTACGGATTACCAAGCCGGTCAGCGACTTCAACAGGGTCCTCAACCTGAGCGACCCCTCCGAGCCGATCCTGCTGGCCGTTGATACGCCGCCGGCCGGTCTGCCGGAACTGGAGCCGATGATCGTCGCCATCCTCCGTCAAGCCTTCAGCCGCGGTCAACCGGTCATCATCATCTCCCTCCAGATGGAGGGGGTGGCCATCTCGGAGCGCCTCTTGAACGGTGTGGTGGCCGAGTTCAATGCCCAACAGGCGGAGGTCGGGGCGAGCGAACCGCTCACGGTCGGGGTGGATTACGCACTCCTGGGTTTTAGGGCGGGTTTCAGCGCCGTCATCATCTCCCTGGGCGAGGAGATCCGCAACGTATTCCCCGCCGATTTTTACGGCACGCCCCTGGATGCTATGCCGCTCTTCAGTGAGGTGCACAACTACGACGACATGGCGGTGGCCATCGACATCTCCTGGTCGGCGACTCCGGAGTCCTGGATCGCCTTCGCCGGCGGGCCCTACGGCATCCCGATCCTGGTCGGCTGCACCGCGGTGAGCGCCCCCCAGTACTACGCCTATCTGCAGACCGGACAGATGGCCGGTCTGTTGGGCGGGTTGAAGGGGGCCGCCGAGTATGAACGGATCACGAACAACCCCGGCTCCGCCGGTCGGGGCATGGTGGCCCAGCTTGGGGTGCACGCCTTCATCGTCGCCATGATTGTCCTGGGCAACGTCGCCTACTTCGTCAACCGCTTCATGAAGAAGCGCCGTCCCCAGGGTAGCTCGGGAGCCTGAGCCGTGCCTGCGTTGAATCTCTTCGACAGCCTGTTGAAGCTGGACCGCCGCTGGATCTACCTGGTGATCTTGGTTAGTGTGATCGTGTCCCTCGTCGGTCCTTTTGCCATTGACGTCTCGATCACCGCGCCGGTCTCCCGCTACCATCGCGCCCTCGATCGCCTGCCGACCGGTTCCACCATCCTCGTATCCATGGACCTGGGACCGAGCACCCTGCCAGAGCTGGAACCGATCCTGGTCGCCACGGTCCGCCGCGCCCTCGGCCGCGGTCTGAAGATTGTCGCCATGACCCTCTTGGTGGAGGGACCCGCCATCGGTGAGCGGATCATGCTCGAGGCCCAGGAGGACCTCAACCGGGAGTACGCCCAAGCCGGTGAACAAAGACGGATAACGATGGGGGAGGACTGGATCTACCTCGGATACCGGGCCGGATACGGGGCGGTCATCCTCCAGCTCGGCGAACAGATACGTCGGGCCTTTCCCGTTGATTACTACGGGACCCCTCTCGACGACTACCCCATGATGGACGGTGTCCATTCCTTCGACGACCTGGAGTTGGTCGTCGCCGTTTCTGGAACCTCGCTACCCGTGGATTGGGTGTCCTACGGACACGCTCCCTTCGGTATCCCGATCCTCGTCGGTTGTACGGCGGTGAGCGCCCCGGAGTTCTACGCATACCTGCAGACGCATCAGATGGAGGGTATCCTGGGCGGGCTGAAGGGGGCGGCGGAGTACGAGAAGCTCATCGCCCGACCCGCCAACGCCATGCGCGGGATGGTGGCCCAGATGGTGGTGCACGTCTTGATCGTGATCCTGATCGTACTGGGCAACGTCGCCTACTTCGTCTCCCGGCGCCGGGGGCGGAGGTTGGACTGACCACGGGTGGGCCCACCCGCCAGACGTAATAAAAAAGGGATCACCGTCAGTAAACGGACCGATACAAAGGTGCAGGTTCCTTATAAATATGGTACATAGGAAGAAAACGAATGTTCACCTTAACGATTAAGGTAAGTGGCGCCTCGGACGAAGAACACGGTTAGATTAGGGGCATGATTCGTAGATCTTTTCGTAGGGCGGTGTTTCCCAACCCCGCCGCCAACGCAGCGCGTTGGATCGCAGACCCGCGAGGAGAATCTTCTAGCCTTCCAACCCTTATCTCCGCGAGCGGGACTATCCCCCGCACTAAAGACAAGGGGTTCAACCAGCGCAGGGCGCTGGACCCCGGCCTCGCGACGAGAGTTTGTTGTAGTTTGAATGCATCTGCCGCGTACACGCGTAACTAATAGTTCCCGTTGGTCGCCAGCTTGAAGCTGGACACGGCTCCGCGACGAG
>DAOVLG010000244.1 GCA_030631385.1 Candidatus Coatesiibacteriota bacterium
GGTGACGGGCGAGACGGTGGAGATGAGCCCCAGGAGGGCGCCGTACGGACAGAGGTACCTGCAGATAAACCGGGGGATGAAGAGGGAGAGGAGAACCAGGCCGGCCAAGACGAACCACAGCCATTCCGGGATTTCGCTGAAGAAGTGGAGGATCCGCAGGTCGGACAGTTTGACCGCCGGTGAGTAGGCGAGCTGCTGGAGGGTTTCGGAGGTTAGGCTTGCCACCTTGATGAGAAAGTAACCGAGGAGGAGGTACTTGCTGAGTCTCAGTGGTAGGTCTAAAAAAGCCGGCAGGCGCAGATCATGCCCCCGGGCGACCTTCTTCCCGATCCACCACAGGCCCTCACTCATAGTCCCCAGGGGGCAGACGTGGCTGCAGAAGCTTTTCTTGACCAGGATGGAAAGGATGAGAAAGAGGAGGAGAAATCCGAAGGCCGCCGGGTGGACGCCGGCCGTTCGGCCGGTGCGGACGGCGTAGATCAGCTCGGTGTAGCCCAGGTGTGGAACCAGCGTCTCTACGCCCGCCGGTCGTTCAATCCCTTCGGGCTCACCATCGGTCAGCGAGGAACTGAAGAGGATGAAATGGACCAGCAGGCCGGTGAAGACCGCCAGGGAGATTACCTGGATTATCAGCCGGTAGCGGCTCAGCTTGGGTCTTTTCCAGATCGTGGTTTGCGTGGCACCCATGGTCAATAGATAATGGTATAACATCGGCCGTCGTAGGGCAAGGCGGCGCCTTGACAGCTATGATGCTCGGGGCTACCATCGGACGCGATACTTGGGGAATTCGATGGAAGACAGGCTTGAAGAGATCCGGTTGAAGCTCAAGGAACGTGGTTACCTGCGTAACCCCGTGGAACGATTCGTGGCGGGCGGCGGGAGGCGCCCCGGCCCCGCTCAGCTCTGGGGAGCCGCCTGGCGGGCCTGGTTGGTTATGGGCGGCCTTTGGAGCGCCTGGTTGGCCTTGGCCCTTATCGAGGCCAACTCGGCCTATCTATCAAAATTCGGGGAAGGCTTGCTCTTGGCCTCCTACGTTTTTTTCCCCGCCCTTCCCCTCTCAGCCATGCCTGTTGTCCTGGTGGGTCTGGTCACCCAACTGATCGGACGGCGTGCCCTCTCCGAGGGGGATGCGGCGCGTTACCGCTGGATCCTGGCGGTGGTCAGCGGCCTGGTGTTCGGCGGTCTTCTGGTCGTCCTGTGGCTCGTGGGTAGGGTTTTCGTACCATCGCCGGCAGCGGAATGGTTGAGCGTTCTCTTTCTTGCGGCCGGGGTTGGGATCGGTTTCCTTGCGCTGCGCTTAGTCGCACTGGTTACGGGCCTTTACCTGGGCGGGAGTTGGAAGGCCAAACGCCGTTTGCGCTCTTTCCTCCTCATGGGTGGTTCTATCGCTTTTCTGGCACTCCTGGCCCTCCTGGTCAATCTGGGCACCGAGGAGACCCCGCTGGAGCTTTGGCTTGCCGATACTCCACCCGTCGTGGTGGTGGCGCTGGACTATCTCGATCCCGCCGAGCTTGACCCCGTCTCGACCCCAAATCTATACGCTCAACGGGAACGTTCGGACGTCCATGCCCTCAGCTTTCCCCCGGCTTCATCCCCGGCCGAGGTCTGGGCCACCCTGGCGACGGGTCAGCCACCCAGCCGTCACGGCGTTCGCGAGCTGGCTTCCCTGCGGCTCATCGGTATCCGTTCACCTCTACAGCTGCGTGGTGGAGAACTCGGACTGACCGTTTACCTCGAAGCCGTTTGGACCGTTTTAGGTTTAGCCGAACGGGTACCGGTCACCAGCCGGGATTGGCGAGAACCCCCGATCTGGGATCTGATCACGCGCACTGATAGTCCGGAAAACCGGGTGGCCGTCTTCAACTGGTGGGCTACCTATCCGGCCGTGGGGCGTGACGGCCTCTTTATCTTTACCGACGTGGCGCAGCAGGCGGTGGCGCGTGGAGAGGAACCACCCCCCGGTTCGGTATACTCCCAGGTTAGTGGAACACCCTCCCCTGCCGGGGTGCCGCGCCTGACGCTTCAGCTCCTCAACGGTCGCGAGCGAGCGAGACGGCTGGGCGCCGAGGATCCCCCCCTCGATGCCGTTGACCGGGCCTTCGCCGGGCTGATGGAGAACTGGCGGAGTCTCGCCCCCCCGGGATCTGCACCGATTGAACCGTCCATCTTTATCCTTGTCAAGCCGAGGTCGGGCGGTGAGGGCGAGGTTTGGGTTTCAGGTGATCCCTCCCCGGTGCCGGAGGTCGAGTCACACACCCTGACCCTCTACGAAGCCGCGGCTCTTCTCTTCCGGTTGTGCGGCCTACCCCTGGCCGAGGACCTTCCCGGCGCAGCCACGTCTCCCCCCGACTGGCCCCGTGTGACGACATACGGGGATTACAGCCTCGAGGCCGTCACCCTGGAGGAGCTCGACCCGGCCCTGGAGAACCTCCGTTCCCTGGGGTACATTCAGTAGAAGAGCGCGAGGTGGCCAATCGGTGATTAATACACTATAATGGGGATGAATTGGCTTGGAGCAACTGCAGAACCATCCCATTTTAACGCCCGATGGGAGTTTATAATGAAGTGGACTATCTCTCTGTTACTCCTTTTGATTCTACCCGTCTTGGCGAATCCGGACGGTATTCCGATAACCCGTCTGTACGAGGGGGCCCCTCCATTGGAGACCTACGACTCCTACATGGCCGGCCTCGCCCCCTACGGGGAGCCGAACTTCGTTACCATCTACCAGAGTCCCCCCGCCCCGGGCGACGACCTCTACATCCTCGTCAACTCCGACCTGAGCCCCCAGATAACCTCGGGATTGAACACATGGGTGGACGACCTGGAGGACGAGGGTTACGTCGTGACCGTCGCCACCTCGGGCGTCATCTCTCCAGAGGACCTCAGAACCGAGCTCCGAGCCCAGTGGGCCCTGGGGATGGACGGGGTCGTTCTCGTCGGCGAATTCGACTCGGCCTGGTTCGAGGGTATCTTCTGGACCGGCCTCGGCTACGAGAACTTCCCGTGCGATCTCTTCCTGACTGACCTCGACGGTTACTGGGAGGATTCAGACCACAACGGCAGCTACGACATACACGATACTGGCGTAGATGGCGTTTTCTATGGTGACATGGAGCCCGACATCTATTTCGGTCGCGTTCCCGCGTACAACCTCTACCTCTGCGGGGACGAGGCGACCCTGGTGAACGCTTGGCTGGAGCGGGTTCACGACTACCGCACCGAAGACTGGCCCCTCGAGAAGAACTCGCTGACCTACGTTGATCACGACTGGGCGCCGTGGGGTTACGCCTGGGGCGCCTACGTGAGCTACGTCTACTCGGACAACGAGGTCAACGTCTGGCCCAACGTCACCGCCCAGGGCTACATGGATCGTCTCAACGACAACACCTACGAGCACATCTTGATGGCCTGCCACTCCTCACCGGCGGCCCACTACTTCCACACCGGCGGTCTGGTCACCAACGCCTACGTCAACATGACCGATCACCAGTGGGCGGTGCACAACCTCTTCGCCTGCTCCAACGCCCGGTACACCACCTCGAACAACATGGGCAGCGTCTACGCCCTGGACCCGGGCGGCATCGGCCTTATCTCCATCGGCTCGACCAAGACCGGCTCGATGCTGGAATTCCAGGAGTTCTACGGCGCCGTGCGGGACGGCATGACCTGGGGTGAGGCCTTTACCCACTGGATGAGCCTGGTGGCCGAGGGCGAGTACCCCGGCTGGACGCAGCAGGATGCCCGAGGCTGGTTCTACGGGATGACCCTGATCGGGGACCCCACGCTTATCCCGGATGAGGATGTTCCGGTCGAGATAATCAGCTTCCGCGCCGACCCGCTTGACGGCGGTGCCCTTATCAGTTGGTCCGTGGAGAGGCCCGACGAGGCCGCCGGTTACAACCTCTACCGCCTCAGAGGCAACGGAGAGGGTCGGATCAGGCTGAATGAGAATACCTTCACCGGTGGCGGGCCTTGGCGCTACCTCGATACCGGCACCGATACCGGCCGCGTCGCCTACCTCCTCGAGGTGATCAACCTCGACGGTACGACGGACATCTACGGAC
>DAOVLG010000073.1 GCA_030631385.1 Candidatus Coatesiibacteriota bacterium
GTTCCTGGTCTCCCGGGGCGACGAGCTGTGGCGGACCAAGTCGGGTGAGACCTTTCACCGGCGCCGGCTCCTGCTCTGGGCCGACGAGAGCGGCCTCGGCGCGCGGGACCTGGCGCGGCTCAACTACCAGTTGACCGATGGAACGGTGGTCTTCTGGGTCCTTTTTAACGCCGCCGACGGTTCGATCCTCGAGGACGGCGTTGAATAACAGATCCCGACGACGCGTCGGATCCCGGTTCCGCGGGGTCGAGATTTATCAACTACAAAACCTCCCTCGCGGCGCAGCCAAAATGCAGGGCGGGGTCTTAAGCACCACACCGCCGATTTAACTCCGCTTCTACCTGGCGGGTCGTATGCTCCTCCCCAGAGGGGCGAGGGATTAAGGCCGGGCCGACCTGAAGGTCGGCCCCTACGTATAGGATGCGCTCGCGGGGATGATACACGAATTAAGTAAACCCCTCCTCGCGGGTCTGCGATCCAACGCGCTGCGTTGGTCGGCCCCTACGTTTTGGTTTTCGATGTATGAACATATGGGGGACCTCTGCGCAATAAATACAGCACTACAACCTGTCCACGTTGGATGATAATCGGTAATCTTTACTGCCCATTAAAATAAACCCCGCCGGGCGGGGTTTCGTTTTACTATCAGACGGGCTATTCGGACAGGGTCACGTCCCCGTTCGTCGTGTAGCCCCGGCGGACCCTGCCCCGGATCATCAGGTCGTCGCCCACCTGTTCGTGGGTCACGTCCACCAGCCGGTGGGCGTCTATCATGTGTTCGATGCCCCGGCCGCCGACCGGTCCGGGAGCATCCTTGCCGCCGATGATGACCGGGGCGACAAAGACGACCACCTCGTCCACCAGCCCGGCCTCGAAGAGGCTTCCGGCCACGCCGCCGCCGCCTTCAACCAGGACGCTGACGATATCCAGCTCGGCCAGCCTTCTCATCAGCCTCGTCATATCCACCCTCACCGGGCTGCCCTGGATCACCTCGACGCGCGCGCCGACATCCTCCAGCGAGGTTATCCGCGAGAGGCTCGCCTTGGGTGACACGGCGACGATGGTGCGCGGGTCCTCGGTGATGGTGCGGCCCCGGGTCGGCATGCGCGCCTTCGAGTCCACGATCACCTTCTGCGGGTGGCGGACGTCGGGGAACCTAACGCGCACGTTCAGCCGCGGGTCGTCCGCCAGCACCGTGCCGATGCCGATCATCACGGCGTCGGCGTAGTTGCGGAAGTGGTGCACCATCCGCCGCGCCTCGACCCCGGTCACCCAGCGGCTCTCGCCGGTGGCGGTGGCGATCTTGCCGTCCAGGCTCACCGCCATCTTCACCGTAGTACAGGGCAGTCCCTGGGTGATGAACTTGATGTAGGGTCCGTTGAGCTTCCGCGCCTTTTTTTTCAACAGGCCCGCCTCGGCCTTGATCCCCGCGCCGCGCAGGGCGTCAAGACCACCGCCGTTCACCTTGGGGTTGGGGTCCTCCATGGCGGCGACGACCCGCTTGATTTCGGCCCTGACTATCGTATCCACGCAGGGCGGGGTGCGGCCGGTATGACTGCAAGGCTCCAGGTTGGTATAGAGGGTTGCGCCCTTCGCCTCTCCGCCCGCGTCCCGGAGCGCCTCCACCTCGGCGTGGGGCTCACCGGCGCGCCGGTGGTAGCCCTCGCCGACGACCTCGCCGTCTCGAACAACCACCGCGCCCACCAGGGGGTTGGGCGAGGTGCGGCCGTAGGCCTTGGCGGCGAGCTCCAGGGCCCGCTCCATGTGACGCCGGTCCTTTGCCGTAAATCTTCTGGGCATTTTTCTTAAAAAAACGATTGGTGTACGGACGGGGGCAGAGGATACCAGTTACACCAGCCACCGTCAAGGGCAGCACCGGGTGCTGCACCAACGCAGCGCGTTGGACCAGCGCAGGGCGCTGGACCCCAGCTTCGCGATATAAGTCTTTTGTAATTTGTAAATTTGTCTCCGCGTTCCACCGCTCCTGTTGGTCGCTCGCGTTATTCACCAAGACAAGGGGTTTTAACCAACGCAGCGCGTTGGATCGCAGCCACGCGGAGTCACGTTTCCTCAATTGATAAACCCTTCCCGCGAGCGGTACTCTTACAACACACTAAAGACAAGGGGTTTCAACCAACGCAGCGCGTTGGATCGCTGCTCCGCGAGGGGAGTTTATTATCGCTCGAATGCATTCTCCGCGAGCGCCACTCTCCTTTCACGCCAAGACAAGGGGTTTCAACCAACGCAGCGCGTTGGATCGCAGTTCCGCGAGGAAAGCCCTCAGTTATCCATCATCGGTTTCCAGGAACGAAACCGTTAATACGTAGCGCGGTCCCTCTGTGGGCCGCCCTTTATTAAGGCGGGGCGATGTAGGGTTGCCCCTCTGTGGGCCGCCCTTTATTAAGGCGGGGCGATGTAGGGTCGCCCCTCTGCGGGCGACCGCGTGAATAAATCGGCGGAGCGTAGAAGCCCCGCGCTACGGTTGGTATAGAACGGGCGGGTGTGGACCCCCGCCCCTACAATGAAACAAGGGGTTAAAACCCCTTGTCTTATCGTTCAATGCGAACTTTTCACGTAGTGGCCGACCGACCGGCCCGTTTTATTGATTGCCGAGGAATCTAGTGATAGGTCGCCTTTATCTCGCCCCAGGAGGTTTCTTCGACGGAGGAGCCCCAGTTGCCATTTACGACGAAGAAGGCGTTGAGAAAGACGTTTTCAAAGCCATCACCCGTGTCGTGGTGTAGGTTTCCGTCGTAGTAACCGTCGACCAACCAATTGAAGTAAGTCAATTCTTCTTGATATATTTCTAGCCAGTAATTTATATCTTGAGATATAACAAAGTAATCGTCTGCATCTATCAAAATATCACAATGAAGAATCGGGTCACTTGAGTGAGGATCTTGATAACCTGTATCGGTAAATGTTACATCATTGGTAAAAGCCGACCAGATTGAATTTCCAGGATGACCGTTATCATCTTCGTATATTGTAAGTGTGAAGTCGTAATCTATACCAGCAGCAAAAACACACCAGCATTCAAATCCCTTAATTGTAGCATCAGCAGTAACTTGGAAATCATCTGCGGCATGATAGTCTTCACATGAGCCGACAGCATCCAAATCCTCATGGTAGAAGAACTCGTACTCCCAAAGCACGTCCAAATCGCCGCCAAGGGCGGTGAATGGCAGGAACAGAAGCAGGATTATCGCTGCGCAGCGCATGGCGGACCCCGATTCGCCTGAACCTCACTTACCAATATACACTCACTGCGGAAAAAAGCAAGCGCTAAAAACGGATCCTGCGGGATCCGTTCTTTTACGGTACGGCTTTCTACCGCGCTACCACCAGTTGTCCGAGCCGTTGAAGCTGACGGCGATGCGGAATATCTCCTCCTCGAGGCCGTTCTCGCCAAAACTCCCCCGGAGGGCGTACTGGAAGGCGACGTCAATCGAGCTTTCGTCGGAGTCGCCGAAGAACATGCCGGTGCCGACGGTGACGCCGATCTCGCTGAAGCCGGTTCCCCGGGGCGAGTCGTACAGAGTCTCGTAGTAGCCGCCGACACGCCAGGGCATGCGCCAGAGGAAGAAGTCGGTGTAGCGCCGGCTGGGAACTATCTCGATCCCGGCGCCCACGTGCAATGAATCCTCGTAGCCCAGCTCCACGCCGCCCACGGCGAAGCCGCTCCAGAGCTCGTAGCGGAAATCGCCGACCACCGACAGGGCTTGGCTGGGCTGCCAGCCGACTCCCAGGCCGAGGTTCACCGGGAAATCGAAGGTCGTGTCCTCCCGGTCAACCTCGCCGAAGGTGGACTCGGTAATTTTCGTCACGTCGCCCAGGACCGGGTACTCGAAATAGGCGCCGAGGTTCACGCCGCCGATTCTCGCGTTCACGCCCAGGGCCAGGGCCAGGCCCATGATCTCGGTCACCAGGCGGTCCTCGGTGTCGGTGTAGTCCTCGTCGTCGAACTCGGTGCGCCAGATTTCCACCGGCGAGCCGATGAGTCCGCTGGCGCGGAAGCCGAAGCCCAGCGTTTCGCTGGGGGCCCAGGCCAGGGCCAGGTTGGCGGCGCTGACCGCACCCCGCCCCTCGACCCAGGCGGTGCCCACCTCCTCATCCCCATCGAGGAGAGGCTCGGAGTAGAGGAAGCGCCAGCTCTGGCGCTCCTGCCACCCGGCGCCAACGGCTAAGCGTGCGGGCAGGTCGAAGACGAACTGGATGTTGGGCAGGTCGTAGGACTCGTAGACGCTCCTCCCCGCCGCTACCCGGTAGAGGTTGTTCTCCCACAGCGAGGTGAGGGTGAGGGTGGAGTACTCCCGTCCGGCGATCGAGGCCGGGTTCAACAGCGACAGGTTCCCCGAATCCCACAGGCCCAGGACGGTGTTTCCCAGGGCCATGCCGCGGGCGTCGGCGGGCGTGACGGGCTCGCCGGGCCGCCCCTGGGCGTAGAGCGAGTAACCCAGGGCCAGGCCGGGTATTAAGATAATAACGAAGAGCGCTCGGTGCAGGTTCATGCTATTCAGGGGTGGTCACCCTCTCCTCGGGTTCCTCGTCGTACCAGTGCTCCGGGGGGAGGGTGTACTTTATGACCAGTCGCGGCAGGCGGTCGTCGTCGGCCTCCTCGGTCCAGAACCAGACGGGGTCCTGGTAGCCCCTCTCCTGGTTTATCTTGAGCACGAGGCCGTGCTGATCCTCAGTACCCGTAATCCAGTCCTGGATGATCGAGGTGACGTTTATCTTCGCGTAGCCGGGGGGGGCCGGTTCCAGATCCCCCGTCACCTTGGTGTCGGAGAGCTCCAGCCGCCGCAGGTCCCCCTGGGTGTCGTCCTCGGCGAAGTCGTCCTCGAGGGGTTGGGCGGCGACGGTGATCCCGGCGTCGCGGCCGGGGAAGCTCGCGTAGAGCTCCAGCTCGGCCAGGTTCACCGTGGCGTCGGAGGGCAGCCGGGAGAGATCGAAGTCGAAGACCAGGCGGCCACCCGTGCCGAAGGCCGCGGACAACGGTAATGCGGAACTCGACCCGTAAACGAGCGGGTCGGGCTGGGACTCATCGTCCGCGATGGTGATGTCCTGCCAGGCCTCCAGCCGGTGCTCCTTCTTCTCCCCGCTCGAGGATTCCCAGGTGACCACCAGGTGGGGGCGGTTGTTGGAGTTGTCTATGTCGTCGGAGTAGAACTCCTTGACGACGTCGGCGGTGTCCTCGTCCTGGGCCATCAAAAGGAGGCCGTACTCGGCGTCCGGGTCCTCCAGCCAGTAGGAGACGAGGGAGGTCACGTCGAAGCTGTGGATCTCGCCGTAGCCCGAGGGCGGGTCGTCGAGGATGAAGGAGCCGAAGGGAGAGCCGTAATCCGCGCCGGGATCGTCCCACTCGGAGTCATCGGTTCGTTTGAGCCAGGTGGTCTCCACGTCCTCCCACTCGCTCAGGACCGCGCAAACGTCCACCACCAGTTCGCCCTGGGAGAAGGGGCGCCAGTTGGCGATGCCGGGGGCCTCAGTGTAGTAGTACTCGACCCGGGCGCGGTAGAGGTTTTCCGCCGTCACGTCGTCGGGCAGGTCCTCGATCTTGAAGTCAATGAGGCAGCGGACGAGGGTGTCGTTCACCCGTCCCACCGCGACGGTGTTGCCGCCGTCGGTGTTGCCGTAGCCGTAGTAGCCGGTGTCCAGCCAGTCGGGGCCGGGCTCGATAACCAGGGTCTGAACCTGCTGGTCCGGCCGGTCGTTCAGTCCGCTCCCCAGGGGGTTGTCGGACTGGGGTTCGCAGCCGGCGAGGAGGAGCGCAGTTAAAACGACGGTGAGTGGATACCTCATTGGACGAGCCTCGGCGTGGTCGTTCTTTTTGTTGTTGATCATACTACTGTGTGGATTACCTTAATGTTCCTAATCGATAGCTTCAAAATAAGACTCCTCTATTATCCCAGTCCCAATAAGTCGTATACACTCTTCCGGAACGGCACTCAAAGCTTTTGTTAACACATTCTTTAGCAACTCAGCATCTTCCGGGAAATCTTTTTCCCCGTCCCATTCATCGCTTAACCTAATCGAAATAGCCTCAGCCCATTTATACATATCTTGATTCATTTAGACTCCTTTCCTCAGAATGTGAGCTTTGATTCTATGCTTTGAAGCTCGCTTGTTTTTGAATGCAATTCAGCCACATTGTCGTAGCTCCAAAATTCGACCCGTTTGTTGATTGGCTTATATGCCTGTAAAGACAACTTTTTCTGAAATTCCCTCCTTCTAACTTCATCTGCAACAATACATAAGTGTGTATAGAAATCTTGAAATTCAACAAATTTCAGTAAAGAGTTATTAATGTTAGTGGAATGTTCAATCTCAAAAAGGTTAATAGGCATGTTTCTCTCATTAAACCAGATGACATCAATCGTTTGAGCGATACGGATTACGTGTTCATAGCTAAATCTGTAGATGTCCGAAATTGTTGTAATTTCGGAAAGCTTCTTATTAAGGTAAGGCTTGTTCTTATCCTGATTGGGAACGAAGGTTTCGTACTCTTTTAAGTTTCCAACTTCAACAAGCAAACCTTGGTAGTAAGCATGGGTGTAATCTTGATGCTTTGCTTTGGGCTGACCTTTAGGTGGTAAAATTGTGGATGGCAGCTTCTCTTTTAAAGCTTTTAATGCCCACAAGCCGGGCCGTATTTTGAAGAAAAAGCGCTCGTCTTGAACTATACGGCGAATACTTGCAAAGGGTGTTTTAGTTTTCCATTCACAACCTCCAATTTTCAATACATGCTGATTTAAAAAACCTAAGGTAGCATAACCGCCATTTTCTTCCATTATCTTAATGACTGCTTCATACTGCCTCATGATAAACCTATTTTTAATATGGGTTCTTTAATAAAATTCTTTAAATGCATTGCTCTCTTAGACTTACAGGTTCGCTCCCTCGGCGGCGAACTGGGCCGAGAGGTTCTCCAGCCGTTTCCTCTCGGCGCGGTCGTCGGCGCGTTCGGCCTGCTCGGCGTAGAGGCGGGCGGTGGCGTAGTACAGCTCGACCGCCGCCGCAGTCGGGAGACCGAGCTCCAGAGCCCGGACGTAGGCGTCAACGGCCTCCTGGAGCCTCCCCGTCCTCTCGGCCAGCCGACCTTCGAGGACACCGATCTCGGGGTCCTTGGGAACCAGGCGGTGGAGGGTCTGGATGACGGCGTCGGCCTGCTCGAAGCGGCGGGTTGCGATGTAGGTTCGGGCCAGCATCTTCTGGGTGGAAGTTCCTGCCGGGTCGCGGGCCGCGGCGGTCTCGGCGTACTCCAGGGCGCGGGATAAGTCACCGGCGGCGAGGTGGATGCGGGCCAGACCGGAGTAGCCCCTGGGATCGTCGGGCGCGGCCCGGGTGGCGGCCTCGTACTCCTTCGCGGCCTGCGCCGGTTTCCCCGCGCGCTCATAGGCCAGACCGATGTTATA